>JAUYMR010000029.1 GCA_030698695.1 bacterium
AAAATTTGGCATAACTATTTCAAACATCTGCCAAAACTTAACCGCTATTCCCTCGGAGTTAAAATAGATGATTCGTTTCTGGAGCTTATTGAAGAATTGAATGATGTAATTTATTCGCCCAGAGAACAAAGATCAGCTGTAATAAAAATAGTTAGTAAAAAATTGGATTTGCTAAAACTCTTTTTAAAAATTGGCTGGGAAGTTGAATTGTTAGAAAACAAACAATACGCTGTCGTTTCCATCCCCCTAGCCGAAATTGGCAAAAGAATCGGGGGATGGGAAAAACAGATAATATAATAAACGTTCTCGCGCACGGCCAGGAAGCGATAGTTGTCGTTCCAGTCACCGTCCCAATAGTTCAAGTTCAGATCGCGCTTGTCGTCATCGCTGTTGAGAATCGGGACGTTACGGTTGCCGTTCAGGTTCTGCCAAACCGAGCCGTTATGTGTGATTATATCATCCACACCACCACCCCTTGAATACTCTCAGGGTTGAATCTAATTCGGAATTTCAAAATTCCACAACACATCACACCGAGGTCATTTATTACTAATTGGCCGCCCGCAGCTCTGTTTGCCGACGGGCAGACGTAACCGCGGACTGTTTCGCCATTTATTATTTTGTCATTGCGAGCGAAGCGAAGCAATCTTACACTAATGTAAGATTGCCACGTCGTCGTCCGTCAACTGACGGACGACTCCTCGCAATGACAGAAGGGAAAACCAACATTATCCTCGCACTCACAACAAGCAACTATGTTACCTCTTGAGATAACATAGTTGCTGTATATTGCAGTGAAACAAAAAAGTGCCCCATCCGTCAATGACGGATGGGGCACAAAAGGTCCAGGTGTCCAGGGGACTAGGCCTGCCTGTCGGCAGGCATGACCTCGCGCACGGCCAGGAAGCGATAGCGGCCGTCCCAGTCACCGTCCCAATCGTCCAAGTCCAGAGCGCGCTCGTCGTCATCGCCGTAGAGAATCGGGACGCGACGGCGGCCGTACAGGTTCTGCCAAACCGAGCCGAGGGCGACGAGCGGATACTTTCGCTGTTTCTCGGGGAACTTGGCTCCGAAAGCCAGTAGTTCGGGGAGGGTGGCGGGGCGCAGGTTCTGCTTCTTGAGCTCGTCCATCACCTGTTCCGAGCTCATCCGCTTGTTGAAGCGGATGAGCTCCAGGTTGATCGTTGCCTGGGGCAGATCGGATGTAATCTTCGGAGACGGGAAATTCTTGTCGTTGATGTCCAAGCTCACCCAGTTGTAGCTACCGGCCTCGATCATGGCGCACAGGGTGGAGGAGTAGTCCACGATGACCGAGAAGATCTGGGAGACCAGTTCGGCCCCCTTTATCACCAGCTCGCCGGAAAGGAGCTGCTTGGCACCGTCAACCCCGCCGAGCTTGTTGAAAACCGCCTCCACGCTGACATCCTCTATGTACAGATTGTACTTTGACATCGCTTTCTCCTTCCGACCGTTGGTCGGGATTCTTTCTCTACCCGTTGGATAGAGAGCCCCGAAATAGGGCAAGTCATAAACTACCGTCGTGGTAGCTATGACTGAATTCAAAGAACAACACTAACTATATTGTATAGTGTAACAAATATAGCCTAATTTGTCAAGGCTCTCTCTTGGTAATATTTGGTTACTACTTTCCCAAAAATAACTTACTTGTTTATTGGCCTCCTTTATTTTTCCTTAACGCCTCTCTTAGACGATCTTTAAATCCTTTGGTCTGCGGATCAATTTTAGCAATCGCCGCCCTAGCTTGCTGTTTGTTATACCCCAAACTGATCAGAGTATCTTCAAGTTCTATATCTGATTCCATTAAATTCAAAGTTTGCGTGGTGGCGTCTTTGTCGCTTAGCTCCAATTTTCCTTTTAGATCAACCATGATACGTTCGGCGGTTTTTTTACCGATACCGGATGCTTTGGTTAATAAATCAGTTTTATTCTCATTGATTGCTGTTGCTAACTGCTCAATAGGAGCAACGCTTAAAATACCTAAAGCAGTTTTCGGGCCAATGCCGCTAACAGTATTTAGTTTATCAAAAAGATATAATTCTCTTTCGTTAATAAAACCAAATAATTCAAAAGGTTCGTTTTCACGATTATACATAGAACAGAAAAGCTTGATCTGCGAATCAATTTGGGGTAAACTCTGCGCAGTTCGTGGAGAGAGAAAAACCTTAAAACCAATACCACCCGTTTCAATAATGGCTATGTTGTCATGTCTACCGACTAATTTCCCAGAAATAGAATAAATCATTACTTATATTATAAACTATGTTCAAACTAATTTCCTACTTCAAACCACGAGGAGACCAACCGCAAGCTATTGAAAAACTAGTGAGCGGTATTGATGCCGGTCACAAAAACCAGGTGCTTTTGGGTGTCACAGGATCAGGCAAAACCTACACCATGGCATCAGTTATTGAAAAAACAAATCTGCCCACTTTAATTGTGTCACCCAATAAGACATTAGCCTCCCAACTTTACCAAGAATTTAAACAGTTTTTCCCAGAAAATTCTGTTCAATATTTCGTTTCCTATTACGACTACTATCAACCCGAAGCCTTTATCCCACAGACTAATACCTATATCCAAAAAGACGCGCGCGTCAACGCTGAGATAGATAAATTACGCCATGCCGCCATTCAAAGCGTACTAGCTCGTCCCGATACTATAGTAATCGCTTCTGTCTCTTGTATTTATGGTATTGGCGATCCTAATGAATACCAACGCTCTCGTTTAGAACTCAAAATCAATCAAATTATTTCTACCAAAGACCTTTTTAGACATTTGAATTATCTACAATATATCCGCAACGACGAATCTCCTAAATTGGGTGAATTTTCTATCAACAAAGACAAAATTATTTTACATTTGGTAACCGATGAAAAAATAGAAATTGTTATAGCCAAAAGAAAAATTATTTCTCTTAAAAAAATTCATCCCTCACCATCAACTAACTCACCAATTAACCAACTAACCAGTTTACTCATCTATCCCGCTAAATTTTGGGTCACGCCTCAAAACAGATTAAAGCTGGCCTTGGGAAATATAAAAACCGAGCTGGAGGAACGGGTGGAAGAATTGCAATCGGCGGGGAAATTTGAAGAAGCGGAACGTTTAGAAAAGAAAACTCTGTTTGATATAGAGATGTTATCTAAAAAAGGCCACATTAACGGCATTGAAAATTATTCTCGCCATCTTGGTTTTCGCAATCCCGGTGAACCGCCGCTAACCTTGATTGATTATTTCCCTAAACCATTCTTGCTATTTGTAGACGAGTCTCATATATCTGTACCCCAACTACAAGCCATGGAAGCCGGCGACAAACAACGAAAATCAACTCTCATTGAATATGGCTTTCGTTTGCCGTCAGCGCTTGATAATCGCCCGCTTAGATTTGATGAATTTGAATCAAAAATCGGCCAAGCAATCCACGTTTCCGCCACCCCGGGACCAAACGAATTAACCATAACCAATCAGGTCGTAGAACAAGTCGTAAGACCTACTGGAATTCTAGACCCGGAAATTATCGTCCGTCCAGCCAGCAATCAAGTCAAAGATTTGTTAAAAGAAATAAAAAATTGCGTCCAACGAGGCGGCCGCGTTCTGGCGCTAACACTAACCAAAAGATCCGCTGAAGATTTAACCGAATATCTGTTACAAGAAAATATCAAAACAAATTATCTTCATTCCGAAATCAAAACCCTGGATAGACCAAAAATTCTGGCGGACTTAAGACGCGGAAAAATTGATGTCATCGTTGGTATTAACTTATTACGCGAAGGACTGGATTTACCGGAAGTGAGTTTAGTAGCCGTATTAGATGCCGATCGCGAAGGATTTTTGCGCAACTATCGCGGCATTATGCAAATGGCCGGTCGGGCCGCCCGCTCTACAACCAGTAAAGTTATTCTTTATGGAGACAGCGTCACTCAATCTATGGATAAAGTTATCAAAGAAACTAAACGCCGCCGCAAAATACAAACCGACTTTAATAAAAAATTTAGTATTATCCCGACTACTATCAAAAAACCGATTATGGAAAGCTTATCTAAAAGCGTGTAAAAATTGAATTAACTCTCTTGCTTTTTTTTTATTACCTCGCTACAATTAACAAATTAACTAATTTACCAATTAACTAACGTGCCCAATACGCCCTCAGCTAAAAAATCGTTACGACAAAGCGCCAAAAGACGCTTAGTTAATGTATCCAAGAAAAAAGGACTCAAGCAAGCCATAAAAGAATATCGCAATATGATCGCCGACAAAAAAATAGATGACGCGGCTAAATTTTTGCCAACGGTTTACAAAAAATTAGATAAGTCAGTCAAAACTAATCTAATAAAGAAAAACACAGCTTCGCGTCTCAAATCTCGTCTGACAAAATCATTAAGTAAGAATAAATAGTGTTTGATCTAACCGATAACCAGTTTCAACAAGGCCTCTTCATATCCTAATTTCCCCGATTTAATAGCCACGTCGTAATCGGCTATTTTTTTTAATTCTACCGATGATTTCATAAACGATGATAAAATATTAAAAACCTTAGCCGGATCATCGGTCTCCATCAACCAGGTTAAAGCGGCTAAGTCGCCTTGTCTTATCCTGTTTATAAGAACAAAAAAATTAGGGCTCGCTAAACCGCTTTCCAAATTGCCGCCCAGAGCTAATTTTTCCAAATCGTTAACAATCCCCCAAGTTTCACCTTTATTGATCGTTGCTAATTCATTGATATCATCAGTTGATAAATCAAGATTGCGCTTGGCTGCCTCCTTTTTAATCAGAGCCGTTAATTGACTTCCCTTCAATTCTTCAAAATTCTGGCTGATAACTGAATCCTTTAATAAAAATTTAAATTCCTTAGGTAAGGCTTTGGCGCACGAAAGCAATATTATGATATTTCTGGTTTCTAGTAATCCTTTTAATAATTCCGCCAGGGGTTTAGTTGGTAGGTCGCCGATATTGCCGATATTGGTTACTGCTAATTTAAATTTATCAAACAAAGACTGACTTTTAATAAAATCTGACAAGCGGTCTAATTCCTTATCTTCATCAAAATCAAATTTTTCTATGCCCAACGCCAAATGTTTCTCCCGATACTTCGCGACTATCTCTTTGGTTTTTTCCAGTCTCCGATAGCTATCTGGACCGTATAGATAAATAACCATTGATATAACTATGACAAATGGACGCGATTATAACAAATAATCAAAACTTCACGGATAAAATTCGTATCGGACTTAGCGCCTGTAATCAGAAACTTAATAAAACATCCGCCACCCTTAAGGGTGGCGGATGTTTTAGGACTGGCACTTTGGACAAAAATGAACTGATCGTCCACCGATACGCAATCTTTTTATTTTAGTGCCACAACGACGGCACCGCTCATTCTCACGATAATATACCAATCTTTGATCATAATAATTACCCTGCTTGCCGGAGAGATCTCTGTAATCCCTAGAAGACGTGCCACGTAATAATAGCGATTTATTCAAAATTTTTTTTATCGCTATTAAAAGACTCTTGATTTCAACAATGTTTAAATTGTTGGCCCGACGTACCGGGTTAATCTTAGCCAGCCACAAAGCTTCATCGGAATATATATTGCCAATACCGGCAATCATTTTAGGATCCATCAGAACTTGTTTTATTTTTCTACTCGTAGATTTTAATATATCACCAAACTTTTCTACGTTAAAAGACTTAATCAATGGCTCCGGCCCCAAAGTTTCAAATTCTGAAAGATTTTCAATATCCGCAGATTTAGCAAAACGCACCGTGCCAAATTTACGAACATCAGAAAATACCAAGGCCATACCTTTGTTTAAAAATAAGATAAAATGAGCATAATTATCACGACGCCATTGAAGAGTGATTAGTTTCTGTTTCACGAACCGAAAACGACCCGTCATCTTTAAATGAAAGACCAACAACCACCCATCGGATAAATAGATTTTTATATATTTCGCCCGCCGTTCTACTTTTAGAATCTTTCTATTCTTGAGATCATGCAACAAAAATTTAATCCGCGTCGGCGCTTTTATCATTCTTGGCCAATCAAACCAAACACCACGGATGCTATATCCCACAACGGCGTGATTAAGATCATCAACTACAGTTTGGACTTCTGGTAGTTCAGGCATGGGCTGGTTGATTGGTTGTTAGTTAATTGGTTAATTAGTACAGAGTCCCAACTAACCAACTCACCAACTAACTAATTAACTGATTTTGACTCTTTCTACCAAACTCTTGAAACCCAACTTAGCAAAATAAGCCGCTAACTTTTCTTTGTCTAGTGGTTGGGTTTTTAAATCTTCTAAAGAACACTCTAATGGTACATCGCGGCGAATGGTGGCTAATCTTTTAGAAAATATAGCATCCTCTCTATGTCCTTCTAACTTTTGAGCAATCTTGGGTGGCACGATAGCCAAACTATCAAATATTTCTTCCACGCTACCAAATTCTCGCACTAATGGCGTAGCTGTTTTGGGGCCGATGTTCTTTATGCCCGGTATGTTATCAGAAGCGTCGCCCAAAAAACCCTTAAGATCCGGCAGTTGTTTAGGTTTCAGGCCATAGCGACCCATTACTGCTTCTTCATTATAAATTATCACTTCGCTTATTCCTTTTTTGCTAATTTGCGCCACGACTTTATTATCTTCCACTAGCTGTAAAATATCTAAATCGCCAGAGACAATAATTATTTTAAGATCGCTTTCATCCTTGAATTTTTCCACCAAAGTTCCAATAATATCGTCGGCTTCAAAACCGGCTTGAGAAAATTTCTTAATACCGAATAGATCAAAAATTTCGGGCATTTTTATAATCTGTTTTACTAAGATATCCTCTGCCGGCGGTCGCTGTATTTTATATTCTTTAAATTCCCGTTCTCTAAAAGTTGGCTCGGGCCTATCAAGAGCGGCAGCTATATAATCTGGCTTTTGCATAACGGTTGAAAAGGATTGCTCTGGATTTGCCGGAGAATTGAAGATTTTTATTAAAACACCAGCCAATCCATAGATGGCCCCCACCGGCTCACCACTAGGTGAGGTAAATGGCGGTAAAGCATGGAAAAAGCGATGCAATAAAGCGTGGGAGTCAATTAAAAGAAGTGTCTTCATAATTTGATTTTTAATCTAGTTTATGTTAACATGCTGTCAGTAAATTTAAAATCAACTACTTCACCGAAAGGGGGCATCTAATGAAGGATCCGCGAAAAAAATCTAAATCTGATAATCGCGGCAAAAAACAGGTTGGGAAGAATCGCTCCACGAATACTAAAAAATTAAACAAGGCGGTTGTCGCGCGACTACGAATGATTAGATTCATAAAAAGAATCGTCAGAGAGTCTAGGCCTAAATTCGGCAAACCATGGACATGGGAAGAGTACGTTAACAAGACCGATCTAGCCAAAATCAAGCTAATGAGAAAAACTACTAATTGGTATTGGATAAGATTGTTTAATCGCCTCATTGATCGCGCCGTACTGCCGAATACGGACGGTAGTCGTCGCCGAAAACCAACAATAACCGAAATTCGTGAGGCCGCCGATTATGTCATTAGTCATAAAAATGGTATTTATTCAGAAATAGATTTTAATAATGCGATTTTCTCAACCGAACAAAATCTATGGAGAAGCGGAGCGACCAATTACCAAATCAAGATGTTCAAAAAATTGGTTGAAAGCGCTCCTTTTGATAATCGTCGTGGAAAAAATTTTAAGAGATACAGCGGTGTTTGAAAGAGGTCATCCCTTAGCGTCTATTGCTAAGGGTTTTTTTTGATCAAAAATGATTTTGCGGCTACTAGGCAAACGACCATGAAAAAATGTAATCCAATAAGTATTTTTAGGTAAAAATTTCTTAATTTTATCAGCCCATTCAATTATAATGATGTTTTTGGAATCTTTTAGGATCGTTTTGAAACCCAAACTCAACAACTCCGCCGGCTTGCGCAGACGATAAGTGTCAATGTGATATAAAAGAGCGTAGTCTGCGGCATCCAACGCATAGGAGCGCATTATAAGAAAAGTCGGGCTAATCAAACGTTGTTTGACGCCCAGGGCCTTGGCAAATCCCTGAATAAAAGTTGTTTTGCCGGCGCCAAGATCGCCTATCAAGCCTATTACAGTAGCGCAAGAGAGGTGGCGTTTATTGAATAGTATTCTTTTCGTTAATTTGGCGGCCAGTCTTTGTGTTTCTCGGCTATTGTGAGTTATTGATTTCTCCATATTACCGACTAAAGCAAGGCCCCTTCCGGCGCTTTTAGGCCAAGATGTTCATAAGCTCTCTTAGTGACCATTCTACCGCCGGGTGTCCTAACCAAAAGACCAATGCTCATCAAATAAGGTTCAAAAATATCTTCTACATTTCCCCTATCTTCATTAAGAGCCGCCGCCAAACTATTAACACCGACCGGACCTCCGTTAAATTTCTTGATAATTATTTCCAATAACCGCCTATCTTGCGCCTCAAGACCCAAACTATCAATTTCCAATAAATCCAATGTTTTTCTGGCCACGTCAACATCTACTATTTTTGCTCCATATACTTGAGCATAATCTCTCACTCTTCTTAAAATACGATTAGCAACTCTAGGAGTAAATCTAGACGCCCTAGCTATCATACTAACGGCCTCATTATTGGCGCCCATCTTTAAAATAGCGGACGACCTCCTAATAATGGCTTCTATATCCTTAATGTCGTAATAATCCAATTTAAACGAAGCGCCAAAACGAGAACGCAATGGGCCAGAAAGTAAATTGGCGCGAGTAGTCGCGGCAATTAAAGTGAAAGGCGGCAAATCTAAACTAACAGTACGCGCCGCTGGACCCTTGCCTATAACTAAATGAAGCTTTCTGGTTTCCATAGCCGGATATAAAACTTCTTCTATGGAGCGATTAAGACGGTGAGCTTCATCAATAAACAAAACTTCGTTTTTTTCCAGATTGCTCAACACTGCCGCCAAGTCACCCATTTTTTCCAAAGCTGGACCGGAAGTAACTTTTAGATTACAATCCAATTCTTTAGAAACTAAATAAGCTAAAGTTGTTTTTCCTAAACCGGCTTGGCCATAAAATAACAAGTGATCGCAAGATTCACTACGTTCCTTGGCGGCAGATAAAATAATTTTAAGATTTCGCTTAATTTTATCTTGACCCACGTAGTCGTCCCAATTCGTAGGCCTTAAAATAGAATCAATCGTTTGATCTTCGGGTGATTTCTTTATGTTTTCTTGATTTTTTTCCGATAAATTGTCCATTTTATTGGGGGATTGACTTTTCTATATGTCTATGCTATAATTGACAAGATCACAATTGGAAATTATTGATCTGTGGGCAAGGAATTTCTTCTAGATATTTCGGATGACTTGGCTCAGGCTGTGTCACTCCTCGAAGAAATTCTTATCTCTTTTAATTATTTAAAGGAGTTTCTCTCTTGCTTCCTCCCGGAGGCATCTAGCCCACAGATCAATGATCTCCAATTTTTTATTTATGGCCAATTTATCGGCCCAGTTATGTTTTCAACTTCGGAAAAAGTGGTTATGCCGGCAATGGTTTTAAGAATTCCATCTTGTTGCATCGTAACCATGCCCCGCTCTAAGGCCATCTTTTGCAATTCAGCCTCGCCGACTTCTTCGTTGATAGCTTTCTCAAATTCAGGGCCAACCTCCATAAGTTCTAAAATAGCTATGCGACCTTTATACCCTAAACCACTGCATTCGCTACAGCCTTTGGAAGCGAAAATTTCAATCTTTTGATAATCTTTCTTATTCACGCGTTCTGGAAGTTTTTCTAAAAATTTATTTATCTTAGCCAGTTGTTGATTGTCTGGTTCGGTAATAATTTTACACTTGGAACATAACCTTCTCACTAAACGTTGAGCGATAATCAAATTCAGAGCTGGTCCGATACTGGCCGGCCTGACATCCAAATCCAATAACCTGGGCACCGCGCCTGATGCGGAATTCGCGTGAACTGTGGAAAAAACCAAATGACCAGTTAAAGCTGCTTGGATAGCTATACTAGCGGTTTCAGTATCTCTAATTTCGCCGACTAAAATAACATCTGGGTCTTGCCTCATCAAAGCTTGCAAACCATTGGCAAAATCATAACCTGCTTCCGGATCAATTTGGGTTTGTTCTATGCCAATTAAATGATATTCAATCGGATCTTCAATGGTAATGATTTTTATTTCCGGACGATATTTATGAGATAGAAAAGCATATAACGTAGTGGTTTTACCGGATCCGGTAGGACCAGTGTTTAACAACATCCCATTTGGTTCTTTTAGCTGTCTTTCAATAATATCCAGATCATCTTTTCTAAAACCCAGTTCTTTAAGTTCTGGTCTGATAGCTGACGGGTCTAATATTCTCAAAACAGCCACTTCTCCATATTCTGCCGGAACCACAGAAACCCTCAATTCTAATTCCTTATCTTTGTAGCTGATAGTGAAACGTCCATCTTGGGCTTCCTCGTGAATATTAAGTTTTAAATTAGCGAGAAGCTTGATGCGTTCCAACAAAGTTTCATATATTTTAGGGTCAAGATTTTTCACCACATCATGCAACAAACCATCAACACGCAAACGCAAAACACCAGCATCTTTTTCCGGCTCAAAATGGACATCGGATGCGTTATTGGCAATAGCCCCAGCCAATATTATCTCCAATAACTTTCTGATAGGTAGTTTTTGATTGTCAAAATTTTCAACTGCATCTTTTATTTTTTTGAGATCGGTAAGTTTTGAATACTCTTTCTCAAAGAATTCTTTTTCAATCTCAATACGACCGACAATCTCCGGACGCTTGGTCACGACATATTTATAAAATCCCCAAATGTGATTCAATGTACTCTCTGAAGCGATAAAAATCTTCAATCGCCAATTTTGCTTCTCTAATCTCTTAAATAACTCCTGAACATTCTTATCCTCTGTGCTAAAAACGGCTATATCCAAACTACGATTTTGGGATAAAAATGGCGCGACCTTAAGACGGCGCGCCTCTTCCTCAGAAATTGTTTTAAGAGCATCTATTTGAACCGCTAAACCTAATAAAGAAATATAATCCAACCCCAGTTTTTCCGCTCTGCGTTGCGCGTCACGCTCCTCAGCTTCTTTTCTAGCTTTAGCTAATTGTTCTTTTAAATTGTCCTGAGCCATCAATGTCATCATATCTTGCCGTCCGGCTCTTTGGCAAGGGAAAACTATCTAAAAATAACTATAAATTGTTAATATAATGCGGTTGATATAAATATCAAACAGCTATTGACAAATCTTATATCAATATGCTACAATCAATATAATTTCGGACCTTGAAAAATCAAAAACCCTTTTAAATGGAGGCTTGCGATGCGTAGATTCTGCCAATTTATGATCATGATTGTTCCGCTGTATTTCCTAGTTGGTTGTTCTGGAGTGCCAAGTTTTCGGCCCCAGGTTTTTACCAACATCCCATACCAGTCCACCACCGTCGCCGTTATCAATGGTACCGATGGAATGGTGGATGTCGTTCAAGACGGGGACGTGGTACGTCAAAACCTCGGACCTGGTGGAATATATAAGGTGGTGCTGAGAAATTTTTCTGGTAGCTCCGCCTACACCTCCGTGGCCGTCATCGGCCACGAGGGTAACGCCATGACTGGGACTGCCTATCGGCAGTTCTATGTTAGCGGATACGATCGGCGGTCCGAAGTCTGGACCGTTCAACGCTGGGACTTAAGGAAATGATATTGTCGTGGGCGGGTAACTCAAATCGGTAGAGTAATCGGATGATAGCCGATATGTTACAGGTTCGAATCCTGTCCCGCCTACCAACTAATAATGTCGTTGACGTGCCGAGGTGGCGAAACCGGCAAACGCGGGAGACTTAAAATCTCCTAGTCGCAAGACTATGCGGGTTCAAGTCCCGCCCTCGGTACCAATCCGACAAGACCTCCAAATGCCGCTCAGAAATGGGCGGTTTTTCTTTTTTCGCCTAAAAGAAAAAGACCCTGAGCAAAGCCGAAGAGTTACCTTAAATTACTTTCTAATTTCTACAACACTATACCCTATACCCTAAATTCTATATACTAATTTTGTATGTCCGGTCACTCTAAATGGTCCCAAATAAAAAACAAAAAAAACGTTACCGATCAGAAACGCGGTCAGGTTTTCTCAAAATTATTGCGCGCTATATCTATCGCCGCCAAACAAGAACCAAATCCAGATTTTAATCCTCGTTTACGCTCTACTATTCAGAAAGCTAAAGATAGCAATGTACCCAATGAAAACATTCAACGCGCTATCTCTAAAGCTGCTGAAACAAAAGATTTGGAAGAATTAGCCCTTGAAGCTTATGGCCCAGAAGCTACGCCCATAATCATTGAAGTTGTTACAGATAATAGAAACAGAACAATTAACGAATTGCGAATATTGTTAAGCGCTAACAATGCCAAGTTAGCCGATCAAGGCAGTGTGCTTTGGGCCTTTGAAAAAGTTGATGGAGAATGGCATGCTAAATTCCCGCAACCAGCGTCAGAAGAAACCAAACAAAAAATTGAAAGTTTAAAGAACGCTTTAGAAGCGCATGATGACGTCCAAAAAGTAATACCTAATACTGGGTAGCAACTAAGTCATTGGGTTGCTAAGCTATTGGCAATCCAAAAATAACAAACCAACCAAGCTCTTAATAACCTAATTACTTAATAACTTTTTATTTATGAAAATTTTAGGCATTGATCCTGGCACTAATCGTATCGGCTATGGGCTAATAAATGATCGGCCGCTTAAGTTGATTGACTACGGAGTTTTAGAGATAAAAGAAAGGAGTAGTAAAAAATTTTTATTGCTAGCCGAGGGGCTGGAAAGATTGATTACCGATTTCAAACCCGATTTCGCCGGTGTTGAAAAAATATATTTCGCCAAAAATCAAAAAACCGCCATTGAAGTCGCCCAAGCGCGAGGCATTATCTTATACCTGCTTCTTAAAAATAAAATCGCTTTCGCGGAATATGGACCGCAAGAAATAAAAAGCGCGGTTACCGGTTATGGTTTAGCTGACAAAAAAGCGGTGGCTAAGCTGGTGGCTAAACTCTTGCAAATAGATAAATTACATGGCCATGATGACGCAAGCGATGCTTTAGCGATAGCTATAACGGCTGTTAATAATTATCGCTATTGACCGCGAACTCGTTACGTATTAGATTGTATTTCATAAATATTATTGGGAAAATCAGCAATAACTTAATAAAGGTCGCGAGGTAATATTAAACACATATGAATAGCGAGTCATCGTTTGAAAATTTCGCCAAGGATGATGAATTCTTGAGCGAAGATTCAGAAAGCGATAGTGAACTAGAAGAAGGATTAGCTGAAGGAGGTGATCTTTTGGAAGAGGAGGACGAAAATTACTAGTTTCAAAAACCCCCTGATTAAACATTGGGGGTTTTTGATTTATGAAGGAATCTGTATAATATAAAGGAATTATGAAAATGATTTATAAACTATTAGCCGGCTTACTGGCCCTAATTGCTTTAGGGGCTATATTTTTTGTAATTGCCATAAAAGATCTGCCACGTCCCGAACTTTTAGAAAACAGACAAGTGGCAGAATCTACTAAAATCTACGACCGCACCGGAGAGGTTTTGTTATATGAAATACACGGCGAGGAAAAAAGAACAATCATTCCCTTTGAAGACATACCGGACAATGTCAAACGCGCCACTATCGCCATTGAGGATGCCGGCTTTTATGAACACCCCGCTTTTGACCTCAAATCCATTTTCCGAGCCGTCCTTAAAAATATCTCCAGCGGCTGGGGTTCGCAGGGTGGATCAACCATAACTCAACAATTGGCCAAAAACGCTTTTCTGACACGCGAAAAGACTCTAACTAGAAAACTCAAGGAGCTGGCTTTATCTTTTCGTTTAGAAAAACAATTTACCAAAGATGAAATTTTAAATCTTTATCTAAATCAAATACCCTATGGCTCCAACGCTTATGGAATTGAAGCCGCCAGTCAAACAATCTTTAAAAAATCAGCCAAAGAATTGGGATTGGCTGAAGCCGCTTTATTAGCAAGCTTGCCTCAAGCGCCATCATACTACTCCCCTTACGGATCTCACCTCAGCGAATTATTGGATAGAAAGAATTTTGTATTAGATCAAATGGCTCAGCTGGGATTCATCACCGATGAAGAAAAATTATCGGCTCAAAAATTAAAACTTGAATTCGCTCCGCAAGCATCGGGTTTTAGAGCTCAACATTTTGTAATAGCCGTCCAAGATTATCTTAACGAACAATACGGAGAAGATGTCGTGCGCACCGGCGGTTTTGAAGTTATTACCACTTTAGATTGGAATCTACAACAATTAGCGGAACGAGTGGTCAGAGAGGGAGCAGAAAGAAACAAGAATCTATATCAAGGACATAATGCCGCCTTAGTTGCCGAGGATGCCAATACCGGACAAATTTTGGCGTTGGTTGGATCTAAAGATTATTTAGCTCCACCGGAGCCGGAAAATTGCCAACCTGGAGTTAATTGCCGTTTTGAAGGTAATTTTAACGTAGCCACTCAAGGGTTAAGACAGCCCGGTTCAGCTATGAAACCGCTTGCCTATATAACCGCTTTTACCCAGGGTTATTCGCCGGAAACAGTAGTTTTTGATCTACCAACTGAGTTTGCCGCCAACAACGCCAATTGCCCGTTGCTAGTTGATTTCAGCAAAGACTTATCAGATTACGGCTGTTTTCATCCTCACAATTTTGACGGATCTTTTCGCGGGCCTGTTAATCTTAGAAATTCCTTAGCTCAATCTATAAACATCCCATCAGTTAAAACGCTATATCTCGCCGGTATTGATAATGTATTGGAACTGGTAAAAGAATTCGGCATAACCACTCTGACGGAAAGAAGTCGTTATGGCTTATCTTTGGTTCTGGGTGGTGGCGAAATAAAATTAATAGAATTAGTGGGCGCCTATTCTGTTTTCGCGCAAGAGGGAAAATTACATAAACAATCTCTCATATTAGAAATAAAAAATAATAAAGATAAGGTTCTGGAAAAATATCAAGATGATGCTAGACAAATTATAGAACCCCAATACACACGATTGATAAACGATATTCTTTCCGATGTTGATGCTCGATCGCCGTTGTTCGTTAGTAGCTTAAACCTAACCGTTTATCCTGGTTATCAGGTCGCTCTAAAAACCGGTACCACTAACGATTATCGCGACGCTTGGGCTATCGGTTACACCCCTTCATTGGTTGTCGGTGTCTGGGCCGGTAATAACAATAATGAATCCATGCAACAAAGAGCTGGTAGTATTTTGGCCGCCGTGCCAATCTGGCACGATTTTCTGGCGGAGGCTTTAAGAGATAGACCAACCGAAACTTTTACTCCTCCAGAACCGATACCCGAACAAAAACCAATGCTGAATGGAAACTATATCGTTAACTACACGGCTAACAATCAAAACTATCCTCAAATTCATAATTTGCTTTATTATGTAGACAGCAGTTCGGCTCAATTTGATAATTGGGAAGAGCCTGTGATAAATTGGGTCCGTAAAAATATTCCGGATTTTACCAACTATAACAAGTTATTGCCATTTGGAGCTGTTCCGGGGTTAATAGATGACCCGGTTGCGGATAAGCCAAAAATTCAAGTTATCGCGCCAACTGACGGCAACTTTTTGGATAAACAGCTTGGTATAGAATTTTTCGCCACAAGCAATAGACCAATAATCAAGACTGAAATATATTTTAACAATCAATTGATAGACGAACGCATAATTAATGATCTCCAAGAATTTTCCTATAAATGGAATTTTACAAACCTGCTTTGGCGCCAACAAAATTTAGTCAAGATCGTAGTTCAAGATAATTTAAATCGTAAAAGCGAGCAAGAGATTATCGTTTATCACCAATAACGCTTCAAAGAATCAGATCAAACCTTAATTGGCATCAGTATATAGAAATAAGAATTGTCGCTTGTTGACTTGAGAATTGCCGGACGATTATCGCCGTTGAGACCGAAAATTACGTTTTCTGAAGATATGGTTTTTAAACCATCCAATAAATAGCGCCAATTAAAAGACACGTTTTCAAATCCCGAACCGGTTATTTTAGCCGGCACCAAATAATTATTTTCACCCAACTGTTGATTAGCGGAATAAATTTCTAGATTTTTATTTTCTTGAGAAAAGTTCAACTTTATATCATTTATTTTACCGCTAAAATTACTAACCAATTTTATGGCATTGATCAAATAACTTTTATTAATATTTAGCTCTGTATCAAAATCTTTTGGTATGATCTGGTCG
>JAUYMR010000041.1 GCA_030698695.1 bacterium
GGTTGTTCAGACTTTAGTGACTGTGACCGCGGTTAGTTCTCCGTCTTCGACTCCGTCACAATCGCAATCAGATTCTTTGGGGCAATCATCTTCATCGGTTTTAAATGCCAATTCCAATAGTCAATCACAGACATCAGATCAGGGAAGTGAGTCCAGTATTGACGAAGACGAATCAAGTGATGCTAATTCCAGTGAGCAATCGGCGACTGCTCAACAACTATTGTTGGCTCAAGCCGCGGAATTAGTAACATTCGGAACTTATAGCAACACAGTGGGCGTATCAGTGGTTGCCGGTCTGACCATTCTCGGTTATCTAATTTATGCCCTTGTCCGCACGAAACGCAGAAAAGAAGAAACAGAATAAAATACTGAATTGAAAAAATCCCCCGAAATTCGGGGGATTTGTTTTTTATATTTTTATGCCGAAAGATTCAGCCGTGGCTAATTCTTCCTTAGTCGGTGGTCGCTTCTTTTCTTCCACCGACTCCTTTTCCATTATAGCTAGTCCTTCTTGCCGTTTCTCTCTTTCAAGTTTCGCCTCCATCCGCTTTATAAAGCCGCGCACCCTCTTTTTATTTAACCATTTTTCCCAATCGCCAGGTTTATAACATTCAACAAATACATCAACATAATCACCACAATTTTGAGCTACCGACTGATTGGTATGAAAAAGTTTTAGCTTATCCCAAGAATCACGCAAGCCATCATTAGAAGCAGTAGCTTCAAAAACACAATCGTGGTTAACAAGGATGGTTATTTTGATGTATTCATTTCAAATCTAAAACCCACACATTATAACAGAATATTCTGTTATAATGTGTAGGTTGATAATGAGCCGATGGTCGGCCGATAACGATTGCGATCCTTTTATTTTGGGATCAATCTTGATAAAGTAATATCAATGCGACTATCTCAACTATTTTCTAAAACTATCAGGGATTTTCCAAAAGAGGAGGAAGCTGTCAATGCCAAGCTTCTTATTAAAGCCGGTTATATTAGAAAATTATCAGCCGGTGTTTATGCTTATCTACCGCTGGCTTGGCGAGTTTTGAATAAAATCAACAATATTATACGCGAAGAAATGAATGCCATCGGTGGCCAAGAATTATTAATGCCCACCCTAGTTGCTAAAGAATATTGGGAGAAATCCGGGCGTTGGGATGTAGATGTCGCTTTCAAGACTCAATTGCCGACTTCTAAATCGCCAGAATTTGCCTTGGGTTGGACGCACGAAGAAGCTGTTACCTATCTGGCCACTAATTTTATTAGTTCCTATCAAGACTTGCCTATGGCTGCTTATCAGATTCAAACCAAGTTTAGAGCCGAAGCTAGGGCTAAAAATGGTTTATTGCGTGGCAGAGAATTTTTAATGAAAGATCTTTATAGCTTTCATACAGATCAAGCCGATCTAGATAATTATTATCAAAAAGTTATAGATGCTTATAAGAAAATAATGGATTGTTTGAGTCTTAATAAAAAATATTTAATTGCCGAGGCAGATGGTGGGCCATTTACCAAAGAATACACTCATGAATTTCAGGTTTTAGCTCCAGCGGGCGAAGATGAGGTATTTTATTGCGACGGCTCTGCCTCGCCGGCAGACGGGTCCACTTTACCGACAGGCGTCTGCGATTTCGCGCAGAATAAAGAAATCAGCAATGTTAAGGTGGGTGATGAATGTCCGCGTCATGACGGCATTATCCAAAAAGCTAACGGCATTGAGGTAGCCAACGTTTTTAAATTGGGTACGCGTTATAGTGATGCTTTTAATTTGAAATTTAAAGACAAAGCCGGCGTTGATCAGCCAGTAATAATGGGTTCTTACGGAGTTGGGCCGACTCGTTTGATGGGTGCATTGGTGGAAGTTTATAACGATGATCGTGGAATAATCTGGCCGGAATCGGTGGCACCTTACAGCGTTTATTTGGCAAGTCTGGGTACTCAAAACAAAAAAGTTGCTGAATTAGCTGAGAAGCTTTACACTGATTTTAGCAAAGTCGGAATAGAGGTTTTATTTGATGATCGTGATGTTTCCGCTGGTCAGAAATTGGCCGATGCCGATTTATTGGGCATAACTTGGCGCGTAGTAGTCAGCGAAAAGACCGGAAATAAAATTGAGATGAAAGCGAGGAATCTCCAAGAAGTTAAATTATTAAGTATTAAAGAAGCTGTTAATTTATTAAGTCGTTGATTATATGAAAAACCTTCTATCATTTTTTGGAAAAAGTATTGGCATAGATTTGGGCACGGCCAACTCTTTGGTTTATGTTAGCGGACGAGGGATAGTGGTTAATGAGCCGTCTATCGCGGCTGTTAATAATAAGACTTCTCAAGTTTTAGCTATCGGCGAAGAAGCCAAAAAAATGCTGGGTCGCACCCCCCAGCATGTCAATATAGTTCGTCCGTTAATCAACGGTGTTATTTCCGATTTTGAAATGACCGAGGAAATGTTGCGCCATTTTCTTAAAAGATTAAACGGGTCTCAATTTTTAATGAATTATAAAGCGGCCGTTATCGGCGTGCCGACCAATTTGACCGAAGTAGAGCGCAAATCGGTTGAAGACGCCGTATTGGGAGCCGGCGTAGCTCGGGCTTATATTATTGAAGAGCCATTAGCCGCGGCTTTAGGGGCGCGTCTGCCGATTGATGAACCGACGGCTAATATGATTATTGATATTGGCGGGGGCACTACCGAAATAGCCATTATTTCTATGGGCGGAACGGTGACGTCCAAAAGTTTAAAAATAGCCGGTGATAAATTAAGCGATGATATTATGCGCTATATCCGTGATGAATTTAAGTTGGCCATTGGCGAGCCGACTGCCGAAGAATTAAAAATCTCTATCGGTTCGGCCGTGGTTACGAATGAAAAACTGGATATGCTGATTCGCGGTAGAGATTTGGTCACCGGATTACCCAAGGAGGTTCAGGTTAAAGATAATCATATTCGTACGGCCATCAACAAATCTCTTAAGCAAATAGTTGAGGCCGTAAAAGAAGTCGTTGAAATTTCGCCTCCGGAACTTACCGGCGACATACTTAAGCGTGGAGTTTACCTGTGCGGCGGAGGTAGTATGTTGAGAGGGCTTGATAAGCTTTTATCGGATTCCCTCAATGTGGAAACTACTATTGTTGACGATCCATTGACTTGCGTAGTTCGCGGTACGGGCGTGGCGGTGGAAAATTTGGATAAATACGCTCAAGTCTTGGATAACCCGCTACAGCCCAGGGACATTACTACTTAATGAGATATTATCAATTGGTTATCATTTGTTTGTTGTTGCTGATCTTGCTTTTTGGCAGATTTTTAATAACTCCCCAAACCATTATCGGGACTATCGGCGGCGATTTATTTATTGATAATAACTGGCCGCAAGCTAAAATCTATTCTACATATCCATTCAGCAATAGGGCAGAGTTGTTATTAAATGTCGGTAGTCGTGATGGCGCGGAAGAGATGATGCCTGTTACTATTGATGGAGAGCTATTAATTGGACAGATAATCAAGGTTTTTGATAATTATAGCGTAGCGCGGACAGTTTTTGATCCAGATTGGGAATTATCGGTAAGAGTCGGCATTCAACAGATAGACGCTTTGTTGGAAGGCGGGGCTACGCCGAGATTGACAATGGTGGCTAAAAACAAAGAGTTTATGGAGGGTCAAGTTGTTTATTCCGCCAGCAAAGATTTTCGTTATGGCACTCCGTTGGGGACTGTTGAAAAAATTGAAGATAGTCCGACGGCGGTTTTCAGAGAGGCTGAGCTGTCCGTGCCGTATAATTTTAATGATCTCAGAGAAGTAACAGTCGGTCGGTAAAAATTATAATTTAAATGTAATGTTTTGGCGTTATCTTGCCGTTGCGCTGTTGATTGTTTTAGCAGTCTTGACGCAAAGCACTAATATTTTGGTTATTTGGGGCATTAAACCGAATTTGCTATTGGTCGTTCTTATGACTCTGATAGCGCTTGATAGGCGGTTGGCGGAATATCTAACGTGGTTGTTGTTGGGAGTCATAATGTTGAGATTTGAGCCGGCCTTGTCGTGGTTTCAGGCGGCTATTATAATAATTGCCCTGACAGCATTCGTCTTACATAAATTTCTACCTTGGTCGCGTCACATCAACATTGCGAGCCTGGTCATTATTGGAACGGTATTGTTTTATTTGTTGATTGGGCCGAACTTTATTTACCGGCACTGGTCATTGGTTTTGGGAGAAATAATTTATAATTTAATAATTGCCAGTGTTTTGATTTTAA
>JAUYMR010000045.1 GCA_030698695.1 bacterium
CGTTGGACCGTTTAGTCGGTTATAAAATATCGCCATTTTTATGGAAAAAGGTTGCTAGGGGTCTATCAGCTGGGCGCGTACAATCGGTTGCCGTCCGTTTGATAGTTGAAAGAGAAAATGAAATACGCGGCTTCAAACCGGAAGAATATTGGACGATTATGGCTCAATTTATCAATGGTTTTGACGCCGAATTATCAAAAATAGACGGCAAAACGCTGGATAAATTTGCTGTCCAAAACGAAAACGAAGCTGACAAAATAGTAGTTGAATTAAAAAAACAAAATTTTGTCATAGCGGCCATTAATAAAAAGATAAATATCAAAAATCCTCTGCCGCCTTTTATAACCAGCACTCTACAACAAGAAAGCGTCAAACGTTTGGGCTATTCTTCTAAAAAAACCATGTTTATCGCTCAACGTTTATATGAGCGTGGCTTGATTACTTATATGCGCACGGACTCGGTAAATTTATCTCAAGAAGCCCTGACATCGTCAAAGGCGTGGCTAGAAAAAGAATATGGAACAGAATATGCCGTATCGGCGCCCAGAGTATTCACCGGCAAATCAAAACTAGCTCAAGAAGCCCACGAAGCCATCCGTCCCACCAATATTGGCAAAAGCGCCGATGAATTGGAAGATGAAAGCGATAAAAAACTTTATCGTTTGATTTGGCAAAGATTTGTCGCTTCTCAAATGCCGCCAGCCAAAGTAGCTGTAACCTCAGTAGAGGTCGCGGCCGGCTCATATACCCTAAAAACATCTGGACAGCAAATAGTTTTTGACGGTTATCTAAAGGTCTGGCCGCAAAAATTCGCCGAAAAAACTCTGCCCGAACTGAGGGAGGGTCAAGAACTGGAACTAAAAGATATCTTGCCTGAACAACATTTTACTGAACCGCCAGCCAGATACAGCGAGGCCAGTTTAATCAAAACCCTGGAAGAATATGGCATCGGCCGACCATCCACTTATGCGCCGATTATCTCAGTAATTCAATTGCGTAATTATGTCAAAAAGGAAAAAGGTAGGTTCTTCCCCACGGAAATAGGAGAAATCGTTAATAAAGTTTTAACTGAACATTTCCCCGAAATAGTAGATGTTGATTTCACGGCCAAAATAGAAACAACATTGGATGAAGTCGCTGAGGGTAAAGAAAAATGGCAAGATGTCATGGGGGCTTTCTATGGTCCTTTTTCTAAAAATTTAGAAGCTAAATACGAAGAGGTATCTAAAGACGAGGTTATGCCCGTAGAGCAAACCGACGAAAAATGTGAAAAATGCGGCAAACCGATGATAATTAAATATGGCCGCTTTGGAAAATTTATGGCCTGCAGTGGATTCCCTGATTGCAAAACTACCAAACAACTACCCAAAGAGGCGCCGAAAAAGATAGGTATGAAATGTCCGAGATGTAACGAAGGTGAGATCGTAGAAAGACGAGTTACTCGCGGTCGAGCTCGCGGAAAAATATTCTGGGGATGTGAAAACTATCCCAAATGTGATTATGCCAGCTGGACTAATCCGCTCAATCCCCCCGAAGAAAAATCAAAAGAGAAAAAACTCAAACCCGAACAAACCGAGGACGACAAGCCAGTTGAAGAACTTGAGAAATTAACCGAAGAATAAAGCCCCGATATAATATCGGGGCTGTTGGTTTCTAATAGGCCGTTGTTCTGACTAAATGCGGCCTAAGTCCGCTTTCTCGGCCCATATTCCAAAGAAAATAATCCAATTCAACCATTGATAATCTTGTCATATCAGCCGCCACCCTATGATTATTTATCTTTTCTAACAGCACATTGACGGCAAGCATGGTCGCTAATCTTATTTCAATTTCTTGCCTGCCACCACGTTTAAGCTCTGTAAATTCTTTAATGTTTTGGCTCAAAACAAGATGGTATTCAAGAATACCTAATTCTCTCAAAGCGTTGGGAACCGCTGTGTCGGCTAGAGCTCTTAAGCTCCTGCTTGTGCGCAACGAAGGTATCCGACCACTGGAACTTATGGCGCGGCCCTGATACATCAAAGCCAACAGATTAGCCCTCTTATTGAAATATGCGCGACCAACCAAATCCTCCGGCAAATCTGGAATTAATTGACGATCTACATTAACAAAATCCTTGCCATATGAATCAGGAAAGACGCTACACAAAATATCAATTAGGATACCGGCCTTGAATTTAACAAATTCAACTAAATTCATAAAATCGTCGTCAAATGTGCGGATCATAATATCAGCAACTTCTCTTAAATTATCGCGCCGCTGATCAATCATCGGTGGCGGACCATCTATGCCACGCAAGAATTGTTCAGTAGTGGACAAGCTCTTTGTAATTTCCAGCATCTCTTTAGCGGTAATTAATCTTTCGCCGAAATGACGATAGAAACAATGCCCCATGGCCATAGAACCATAGAACTTCTCAGCTCTGAATCTTCTGTGAGGATAATCAAAATCGGTAAAGGCAAAATCCACAGCGCAAAGATATGGTAGCCAACTAGCAAAAAATATATCGTCAACTGGCAAAACATTCTCAATTCGCCAATTAGGCGCGATAAATTTACGACGAAAAATATTTCCAGCAATTTCTGCTATTTTACTATTATTAATAGTTACCCACTCTGGCCTAATTGAACGCCATAAATTTCCTAATCTCACAACAACCTCCTTTCGGTAACGGTTTTTTATGTCAATGAACAACTGAAAAACTATAAATTATTATTCTGCGTCTTGCAAGCCAAAACGGTTGCCCTCATGATATTTTTTGTTATAGAGTGTAATTAAAGATATATGAAAAATCTAAACGAAGCGCTCAAAAAAAGCGACCTTATAAAAAAAGCTTATGACTTCGGCAAGGAAGCTCACCGGGGACAGAAAAGAAAGAATGGCGAACCGTATTTTAACCATTGTATCGCCGCCGCTGAATCGGTCATAGAATGGGGCTTAGACGAACAAACAGCCGCCGCCGCGTTGCTTCACGACGCGGTTGAAGATACCGACCGCACCTTAGATGATATTCGCAAAAACTTCGGCGATGATGTGGCCTTTTTGGTTGACGGCGTAACTAAAGTCGGAAAGGTAAAATATCGCGGCATTGAAGCTAAGGTGGAAAATCTTAGAAAATTCATTTTATATCTCAGTAAGGATATACGAGTAATTTTGGTTAAATTGGCCGATAGATTGCACAATATGCGCACACTTTACGCGGTGCATCCGCAGAAACAAAAACGCATTGCTTTGGAAACCACGGAAATTTATGCTCCGCTCGCCTACCGTCTTGGGATGCAAAAACTTAGCGGAGAATTGGAAGATTTGGCCTTTCCTTATATTTATCCTCAAGAATATAAATGGCTAATGACTAACATAAGGGGTCGCTATGAAGAAAGGGAGAAGTATTCTCAAAAATTCAAACCATTGATTGAAAAGGTTTTACAAGAAAACGATATGGACATTATCGGCATAGATTCGCGCGCCAAACGCTACTCCAGTCTTTATAAAAAACTTTTGCGCTATGATATGAATATAGACCACATATACGACCTCGTCGCCATTCGCGCCCTAGTCCCCAGCATTGAAGATTGTTACGCGGCTATGGGAATTATCCACAAAAACTGGCCCCCCGTTCCCGGACGCATTAAAGATTATATCGCTCTGCCCAAACCAAATGGTTATCGCAGTTTGCATACCGTAGTTTTCGGACCTGATGAAAAACTTACCGAAATACAAATACGCACCCCACAAATGCACGATGAAGCAGAAAACGGTATCGCCGCACACTTTGCTTATCAACGAACCAAGGGCACTAAAAATTATATAGAGAGAAGAGTGTCATTAGCCAATAAAAAAGAGCTTATGTGGATCAAGCAATTGAAAAATTGGCAGAATGAATTTACTGGCACAGAAGAATTTTTACAATCTTTGAAAATAGACTTCTTTAAGGATAGAATATTAGCTCTCACTCCTAAAGGAGAAGTTATAGATCTGCCGGCTGGCGCTACACCGGTGGATTTTGCTTATCAAATACATAGCCAAGTCGGCAACCGCTGTGTCGGGGCCAAGATTAACAACCGCATTACTCCACTAGACTCTAAATTGCAATCTGGCGATGTGGTAGAAATAATTGTTCAAAAAAATAAAAACCCTTCAGCTTCGTGGTTAAATTTTGTCAAAACAAGTCATGCTCGCAATCATATTAAAATCGCCATAAAGAATAATAAAACCAGTCTTATAAAAAAAGTCCCGCAAAAATTGGAATTTAAACTAACTGTTGAAAATGGAATAGGTTTGTTAAGAAATATTACTCAAGTAATTTCTCGTTCTCATATTGATATCAAATCCGTAAATACTCAAGAAAATAGCAAATCTCCAATAGTAAGATTGGTCATTAATGCATTGCCAAAAAATAAGACGGAGAAGCTATCAACTAAACTGAAAAATCTGAAGGGAGTAAAGGAGGTATCGTATCGGTCTTTTTAACTAGCTTTTCTATCAATCCTTGTAATTCTTCCGAGGAATAAAAAGCTATAGTTATCTTGCCCGTAGCGCCGGATTTTTCCAATCTGACCTTAGTTCCTAAAGCAGTCTCAAGCTCTTTTTGTAATAGCTGGGCTTCTAAATCTGTCGTCGGCTGAATAGGGTCAGAGCCAACCGCTCCATCATCTTCCTGAACCTTTTTGATGCGCGTTTTTAACTCTCTGACGCTAAGATTGTTTTTTAATATTTCATTAAAAAACATCAATTGCTTATCCATTTCGCTTACCGCCAACAACAATCTAGCCTGACTCTCGCTTAATAACGATTTTGACAAGGCGTCCTGTATTTCTGTCGGTAAATTCAATAGGCGAACCGTGTTAGATACCGACTCCCTACTCTTACCGACGCGAGTAGCGATTTCTCTTTGAGTCAAACCAAATTGATCTTGTAATTTAGCGAATGCTCTAGCGCTTTCAATCGGATTAAGATTTTCTCTCTGGATATTTTCAACGATGGCCAATTCTAACTGCTCCCTATCAAGACTTACATTTTTAACTATAGCCGGTATACGCTCCAACCCCAACATTTTACAAGCCAACATGCGACGCTCACCGGCAATTAAAATATATTCAACATTAGTGCCGGTCTCTGTCTCAATTTCTTTCTTGGTAACAACTATCGGTTGTAACAGACCGAATTCTCTAATTGAAGAAGCCAACTCTTTAAGGGGCTTTTCTTCAAAAACTCGGCGCGGCTGGTGCGGATTCGGTTTTATTTTATCAGCTTCTATTAGAAAGACTGGGTTTTGTATGGGTAAATCCATATTAATTTACTTTAGCTAATTTTGTTGTTATTATCAATCTAGCATATTAAATATCTAGGCCCGGGTGGTGGAATGGCAGACACGCACGACTCAAAATCGTGTGCCGCAAGGCATGAGAGTTCGAGTCTCTCCCCGGGCACCACGTAGGAAAAATCAAAGAGTTTTGGTTCGCCTCGCTTCGCTCGGCTCGTGATTCAATCTCGCGAAATTAAATGACGTTTATGTCACGATCGTGACATAAACGTCATCCACAAACTGCGGATAAAACCAATTTGAACGAATAGAATATTGTCTACAAAAAGGAATTTCCCAAAACATGGTTTATCTACGCCAAGCTTTCACTCAAACAACATGACGATGCGCTAAATTTTTATTTTATATTATCCCGTGCACAAACATTGAAATTTGATTATAATTAATGTCATGAAGGCGGTATTTTTTGAAACAACCCAGAAAGAGCGTCCTGTTTTTGAAAGCCTCATCAATCAAGCTAAAAATATTGAATTTAATTTTTATAGCGAAAAATTGAGTCCGGATTCAATATCTCTAGCCAAAGAGGCGGATATTGTCTCGGTATTTGTGAATTCTGTGATAGACAAAGAACTTATTGATCAACTACCCAATCTAAAATTTATCGCCACCCGATCCACTGGTTTTGACCACATAGATATTGAACATGCTAAAAATAAAAATATCAAAGTTTCCAATGTATCCTCCTATGGGTCTCATACAGTGGCTGAATTTGCCTTTGGCCTCATCCTGACTCTATCTAGGAAAATCTTTCAAGCGCATCATCAATTACTTGAAGGTAATAATTTTGATATCGCCAGGTTAGAGGGTTTTGAACTTTACAATAAAACCCTGGGAGTAGCCGGTACCGGTCGCATAGGAAAAAATGTTATTAGGATAGCCAAAGGTTTTGGTATGAAAGTGTTAGCTTTTGACGCTTATCCCGATAATGACTTTGCTAAAGAAATGGGATTTGAATACACAACGCTAATCAATTTATTAAACAAAGCCGACGTTGTGACGCTACATCTTCCCTATAACGAATCAACTCATCATATTATAAACAAAGACAATATCGACCAATTTAGAAAGGGGTCTATCTTGGTCAATACCGCCCGGGGAGAAATTATTGAAACCAAAGCTTTATTGACAGCTCTTAGAAGCGGCGACATCGCCGGAGTCGGTTTAGATGTTTTGGAGGGCGAACGAGAACTCAAAGAAGAAGTTGAACTCCTGACCGATCATATAAAAAACACCCAAAAATTAAGCGAGATCGTAGCCGATCATATACTAATTGACATGCCCAATGCCATAGTCACGCCTCATGTGGCTTTTTTTACCAAAGAGGCTTGCGATGAAATTATAAAAACCACTATGGAAAATATTTATGCTTTTGTGGAAAGCACCACCCAGAATATTATCAATTAATATGGATGGACGCTGGATAAAAAATTTCAACGATATCGCCACCACAGACGCAAGAAAGAATGGTTTAAAAATCATTGAATCTGGATTAGACGCCATTGATACAGAAAAAGTGATACTAAACTCTATTAGATTGGAAAATAATACCTTAACCGTTAAAGATTTGCGTTTCAATTTGAATGATTTTAAAAATGTGAAAGTTGTGGGTTTTGGTAAAGCGGCTTGCAAAGCGGCTCTAACGCTAGAGTCTATTCTGGGATCAAAAATAAAAGACGGTGCCGTCATAGGATTGGACAAGGTAACTTGCGATTATGTTGAAACTTACCAAGGAAATCATCCCCTGCCGACAATCGCCAACGTAGAAGCGAGTAGGCATATTTTTGAAATTAGCAAAAATTCTGATGAAAATGATTTGGTGATTGTTATTGTCTCGGGCGGAGGATCGGCGCTACTCTGCTGGCCAGAAAAGGAATATGAACAAGGCCAACGTTTATATAAAGAATTTCTACGTTGTGGCGGGACTATTCAGGATTTAAATACCATACGAAAACATATTTCAATGATGAAGGGCGGTGGTTTGGCGAAAGTATTATATCCAGCCACCGTCGTCGGACTGATATTTTCCGATGTGCCCGGTCCTCATTATGATTGCGTAGCTTCCGGACCAACTTATAAAGACGCCTCTACCGTCAGTGAAGCGGAAAATATATCTGAAAAGTTTGGTTTGGGTAATTTTGAATTCTTAGAGACGCCGAAAGACGATTCATATTTTGAAAAAGTTCATAATGTTGTATTGACTTCCAATTTAGCCGCTCTTGAAGCTATGTCAACCAAAGCTCTGGAATTAGGTTTTAAGCCGTGGATTATTTCCAGCGAAATTTATGACACTCCGGAAACGATTATAGAAAAATTCTCGCTCGCCGCAAAACAAAATTCTGCTGTTTTTGCCGGAGGAGAAACTTGTTTAAAAGTAAATCATAACGGTGGAAGCGGCGGTCGCAATTTGTTTTTAGGAATGAAAGGGATGTTCTCCTTTCCGAAAGATTCCTTATTTATTTCTTTCGCTTCTGATGGTATGGACAATGGTCCGTCAGCCGGAGCTATTATAGATGCCCCTACTCGCGAACGCTTGGAAAAATCGGGGCTGAATATTGATGATTTTATAGAACGTTATGATCCACAATCATTGTTTGATAAAATAGATAGCTTGATATTCACCGGACCAACTAACGCCAACGTTTCTGATTTGATGATGTTGTTAAGACAAGATAAATAGGACGTTGTCTGTTATCATTGTAATAAAGGTCATTAACCATATCGGTAATATATATGTCTAAGTCGGGCGCGTTTATTTTGTGGACGGTTGTGGTGGTTTTATTCTTGGCAGCATCCGCATTTCTTATTTTTTAAGATTCCACTTCACCAAAAAGAGGCTCACGCCTTTTTTTGGTTTAACATTTTCAATTGATATGCATTGCTGTAATATATTAAAATAGTTATGATAAACGCTCCCGTGGCGGAACTGGCATACGCGCAGCGCTTAGGACGCTGTCCCGCAAGGGTTAGAGGTTCAAATCCTCTCGGGAGCACCATTTCGGAAATAGCAAGTTTTGACACTTTAATTTGGCTGTGTTATATTGCTCTCTATTGAGTTGAGATGTCTCGATGTACATATGACCATCTGTCGGCACATTTAAAAAAGGAGTTGATTTATGGGGAGACCTTCCGGACATATAAGATTGACAAATGGATGTAGTGTTTTTTGGAATCACAAGACACGGTGCTTATCTGTTTTTTCGGCCAAAAACAAGCCACTGAAGCTGTTCGGCAACGACAGTCAAGTCTATATACCGTGGATAAAATCTGATACAGATTTCCTTGATTTAGTACTTTTAATCACAAACCTAACAGGTTTGAAAATTAAGGAGATAGTTAAAACTGTTAGTGGTGATAAACGGGTTTTATTTAAATGATAATCTAAACACATGCCCTCGCGAGGACATGTGTTTTTTATTATAAATTTGCCGAATAATAATAAGAATGTTAGAATTCTCTCACAAACTATGACAGATAAACGATCTCCGGTAGTGGTGGTTATGGGACACGTTGATCATGGCAAAACCACGCTCTTGGATTACATAAGAAAAACATCTATAGCCGCTCGAGAAGCCGGCGGCATTACACAGTCCATCGGCGCTTACGAAATTGAGCATCGGGGTAAGAAAATAACTTTCATTGATACGCCGGGACATGAAGCTTTTTCTCAAATGCGAACTCGCGGCACCAAGGCCGCTGATATAGCTATTTTAGTCGTAGCCGCTGATGACGGAGTAAAACCCCAAACCAGAGAAGCTATTAATATTGCTAAAGAAGCTGGCATACCTTTTGTGATAGCTATAAATAAAATTGACAGACCGAATGCCGATGTAGAAAAAACTAAGAATGATTTAATGAATGAGGGGGTTTTATTAGAGGGTTATGGCGGCAACATAAGCCACAAACTTATTTCAGCTAAAACCGGCGATGGTATTAACGAACTATTAGACTTAATATTGTTAGTCGCGGAAGCCGAAGTGGAGGACTTGTCATATGATTCCAAAGCCCCGGGAGAGGGATTTATTTTGGAATCTAAAATGGACAATCGCCAAGGTATAACAGTTAGCGCCATTATTGAAAACGGAACTCTTAAAACCGGAGATGAGATAGCCGCCGGATCTGCCGGCGGGAAAATTAAGATTCTTAAAGATTTTGTGGGACGTAAAATTGATAAAGCCATGCCCTCAAGTCCGGTCTTGATTTTGGGTTTTGAAAAATTACCCGCTATCGGCGAAAAGCTAACCAGCGGCGAAGCTATAGCTCTAACCACAGAGCTCAAATCAATATCCAATGAAAGTCAGCCACCCATCACAGAAAATGAAAATAGATCTATCATAAATCTTATTATCAAGGGTGACGTTTCGGGATCTGTAGAAGCTTTGGTTGACGTTATCAAAAATCTACCGACTTCAGAAAATGTGGCCTTAAGAATTATTGATTCTTCCGTGGGGGAAATCAGCGACGGAGACGTCAAATCAGCGGCCGCATCTAAGGCAATAATTATCGGTTTTCGGGTAAAAATAAACAAAGCCGCTGAGGGTCTAAGCAAAGCGCAAAGCGTCAAAATCATGTCATCTGAAATAATCTATGAGTTGATTCAAGCTATTGAAAAAGAAATGATGATTTTGCAACGAGGACATATTAAGGGCGACCTGCAAATTCTGGCTGTCTTCGGAAAAAAAGGAGCCGATAAACAAATAGTTGGCGGCAAGGTAATATCCGGCAAAATTGAAAATAACGGCACTGCGGAAATAGAAAGACAACAAAAAACAATCGGTCAAGGAAAAATCATCAATCTACAACAAGGCCGCAAAGATGCTATTGAAGTAATTGCAAACAATGAAGCTGGCTTATTAATTGATGCCGATGCAGAAATAAAAGTGGGCGACCATCTAATTATTAGATAAGCGCATTTGCGCTTCCTGGTTACTAATTATCATCTACTATCTATTAAATTATGCGCTTCCATCGCCCAGAAAGAATTAGTAAGTTAATAATGGAATATTTAAATGAGCTATTAATAAGGGATGTAGAAACTCCCGGGACTTTAGTGACCATAACCAACGTTGATGTTGCCAAGGATTTGTCACGAGCGGCTGTAAGAATTAGCGTATTGCCGTCTGATAAGGCAAATATAGTTTTGAAGAAATTCGATGATATCCGCGGTTATTTACAATATAAATTATTGAGAAAGTTAAATATCAGACCTCTGCCTAAAATATATTTTGAAATTGATCGCGGCCCCGAACAGGCAGCAGCGGTGGAAAGGGCTTTGTTGAAAAATAGCGAATAAAAAAAGATACCTCATTTCGCGTGGTATCTTTTTTGTTCGCAATTTTTAGTTGTATTTGTCGCTAAACCAATTTTCTATGTCACTCAAAACTTCTTGACCAGCTTGCTTAGCCTCTTCTAAACTATTACATACTAGACTTGTCGGCAATAAATTAAGACCATCAATTCCTGGCTTAAAATCAGCATCAAAGATAACTAAAATTTTTCGCCTTTTGATTTTACTCCAAACCATGCCTCATCGCCATACCCCTCGTCTTTGAGATTATCGGGGACTTCTTTCCTATCGCTAGAGAATAAAATTTCATTTTTTTCTGGAGAAATATCTTCAAATTTTTCCATATTTTTTAAAATAATTTATTTATCGACCCGCTTTAATCTATAAGCTAATTTTATCAGAAAAAAAAATAATCCTACAAATTGATTTTTCCAACGTAGTGCCCGGGGAGGGAGTCGAACCCACACGATCTTGCGATCGGAGGATCTTAAGTCCTCTGCGTCTGCCATTCCGCCACCCGGGCAATCATTTTATTTGTATCCCCGCTTATAGCGGGACGCTAAATTTTATGACTGAACATTTTCTTTTAGATAAAATTCGCGAAGGCGCCGGGCGGAATCGAACCGCCGAATCGTTGTTTTGCAGACAACTCCCTTAGCCACTTGGGTACGGCGCCCTTTACAGATTATTTATACCAGAAAGTGCAAAAAAATCAAATCAACAACCCACCACCTCCACTATCATGCGATAGCATGATAGTGGAGGTGGGGATGGGGTAAATATAAAATATTATACCGAAGGTTATATCATTGGTTTTATTGTCCCTGATTTAGTAACAGATAAAATTTCCACGTAATCTAAAAGATGTAACTTTTGAATATCTTCTATAAATTCATATGACAGTTTAATCTTCCCAATCCAAACACTTTTTTGTAGCATGGAGAAGCCGGCATTTATCAAAACCGATCTTAACCACTCTCTTTTTGATTTCTCCCTCTCTGGTATATCAAATGCTATAATCACAAGAGTTTTAGTCTTAGTTATAGAATATTTTTTTATAGGCACTCTGCGATTAAGAGATGACGCCAATTCAGAGATTTTATATTTGCCGCTATCGCTAATAGTTATTTTATCTTCTGTTTTTCTAATCAAGCCCTGTTTAGATAGACGGTGAATAAGATTGTAAACTTTTTGTCGCTCCTTCATGTTATATAAAAATTCTCTAGACGAATTTTTATGATAACGCGGCCGAAAAGATCTTAACGGCAAATAATTACTTTTAGTGCTAGACAAAAAAGCTGTGACAAAATCGCCGACTACATATGTGACATCTTCCAAAATCTCTAGCGCCTTCAACAAAGATTCGCCCCTCATCGCCTTTTTTGCATTCATATTTTTCATTTCTTTATTTTGCCCCGCTCTCATATATCCATCTTACCTCCACCATCTTGCGATCGCAAGATGGTGGAGGTAAGATGGATATATGAGAGCGGGGCAAAATAAAGAAATGAAAAATATGAATGCA
>JAUYMR010000035.1 GCA_030698695.1 bacterium
AGTGTTGTTTGGTTTGATTTAATTTATGCAGTTGGAATCAGTTTTATTTTACCAATGATTTTATTGGGATAAATAAGGAAAAGAAAATGTCGAGTAAAACTCAAGGGGGCGTTGCACTTGATTTTCTTCCGCTATCGCTACAGAAAATCACCCTCGCCTAACACAATATATCTGGCTCGCTCCTGCCGTCGCTCGACCCATATTTTCCTCCGTTTCACTACGGAAAACATCAGATATACCGAAACGTTAAGCGACATTTTCTTTCATTTTTTTGCTCATAAAAAAAGACGTCAGCTGTATAGCCAACGCCTTGCGTTTGAACCGGATCTGCTCTTTCACGACTTTTTCATTATGTTGTGCCGCTTCAGAAGTTCGTCCATTGATAACGATCCTTCTTGTTTGATTGCATTTTGGACAAACTGATTTGCATCGCCATTCTTAATGGGGTTAAGGTTACAGTCCTCGCAAACTGAATCATCTGCACCCTGATGCAACTTCATCATGCATTTATCGCAGGTTGCATTTCCTATTCCCATACTTGTTAATCTTGAATCTTGATCTGGTCGCATTGTTCTACCTCCTGCAAGGTTTTGTAAAAGAGCAGATCCTCGCAATAGTAAGAAACCAATCTTTTGGTTAAAAGACGATTTCTCACTATTGGTATTTTAGTATAGCAGATAACGGATAATCTGTCAAGCCAACGACCGCAATAAAATAATTTGAAAGAAAACGCTACGGGGACGCTGCGCTTTTATTTTGGCTTTTATTTGATAAAATAATAATGAGGCTAAAATGAACCCTCGCCTAACAAGTGATAACCGGAAAATGCCTCGGCTCGGGCTTCACCCAAATTTTTCTTCCGCTACGCTACAGAAAAACTTCGTATATCCCTGACGTTAGATGACCTGAGGGGTGCGTCAGATATCAGCGAACGTTATACGCAATCTCAACCGTGTCTTATCTCTGTAACATCCCCATCCTGAAACACATACTCTTTTCCCTCCAGTCGTAGCCAGCCTTTTTGTTTGACTTGTGCCCAAGAGCCCGCCTCCAATAGCTTTTGCCAATTAACCACTTCGGCGCGGATAAATTTCTTTTCAAAATCAGTGTGGATAGCGCCAGCGGCCTGGGGCGCTTTGGTGTCGCGCTTAATGGTCCAGGCGCGAGTTTCATCTTCGCCGGTAGTGAAAAAACTAATAAGATCTAGAATCTCATAAGCTTTCCTGATAAGCGGAGATAAATCTATCGGTTGTGATAAATCAGTTACTATATAATCAGCGCCAAGTTGTTTTATTTTATCTATGAGCGTTGATGAAACATCCTCTTGTTTTCCGTTAAGTAAATAGAGTTGTTTTTTACTCATCAACAAATTTAATTCCGATATTCTTACATTCTCAAGAATGTGAGAATGTTGCCAGAGGGGCTCGCCTTTTTCTAAAATTGTTTTAGCATCTTGTAGGGCGGCTAAATCTAGGCGTGCTTGTTTGTCCCCCGTTTTGGCTTCCCCTTCAACTTTTTTTAAGACTTTTTCAATAGTATCCAAGTCTTTAAGGGCCAATTCGGTATTGATGATTTCCAAATCGCGCAATGGATTGACTGAATTTTCCACGTGAATAATTTCATCGCCGCCGAAACAGCGTAGAACCATAATAATGGCGTTAGTTTCCCTGATATGGGATAAAAATTGATTGCCTAAACCCTCGCCCTTGTTGGCGCCCTTCACTAAACCAGCAATGTCGTAAAACTCCACCACAGCAGGAATTTTCTTAGCAGACTTACTCATAGTCGCTAGCTTATCAACGCGTTCATCCGGTACTGGTACTATACCCACATTGGGATCAATAGTGGCGAAGGGATAATTGGCGATATTTATCTCTATATGGGTTATGGCTTTGAATAGTGTGGATTTGCCCACATTGGGCAGGCCGACGATGCCTATGGAGAGCTTCATATGAGAATGAGTATACCAATGATAGCGATATTTGTGAAGTTAAAAAAACAGCAAAATAGATTCAAATTCATTTGTATTATCGCTAGAATTGTTTATGCTTGATTCATGTACCCAATTCGTATCAATAAATATTTGAGAGACAAAGGTTTGGCGTCGCGGCGCGAGGCGGATAAGCTAGTGGCAGAGGGCAGGGTTTATATCAACAAAAAAGCCGCCCCGATGGGGGCGATGGTCAAAGAAAAAGATAGGGTTACTATCAGCAAAAATGTCGTCAGAAAACATGTTTACCTCGCTTATTATAAACCTAGAGGCTTGGCGACGCAGGCGATCGGCGATGAAGAAAGTGTTATTAATCAATGGCAAAACAAGGGGTTATTTCCAGTTGGGCGTTTGGATAAAGAATCCGAGGGTTTATTAATTTTGACTAATGACGGTAGGTTGACCACTAAAATAACTGGACAAGATTCTAAAATAGAAAAAGAATATATAGTAAAAATTACGGATCGTTTGAAAAAATCCGTGGCCGAAATTTTTAAAAAAGGCATGACAACCAAAGCTTTTGGCCAACTTTTGCCGGCCAAGGCGCGCGTTATAAATAGAAGTACCCTGAGCGTTGTGTTGCGTGAGGGCAAGCGTCATCAGATTAGGGTTATGTTGGCCGAGCTCGGCTATGAAATAGCTAATCTAAAAAGGGTGCGTATAGGTAAAATATCTTTGGGTGATTTAAATCCGGGAGAGAGCCGGACGATAGCCGAAGATGATATTTTACATATTTGATTGACTTTATCGTTTGTTGGCATAATCATGATAATATTGGTTCTGTTGTTTGATAAATCAATATAGGAGGCGAAAGAGATGAGCGACTTCTTTGACGGAGATCTTAGGAATAAGAATATTATTCAGGGTTTTGCGGCGGCTTACCGTGGCGATGACAAGAGCTTAAATCCATATAATAAGCACAATAATCAAGATGATTATGATGCTTGGGACCATGGTCGGGAATGTTTTTTTGCAAAGATTATTCCTCTTGCTTTGGAGGAAAAACTAGACAAGAAAACCGAAGCCGAAATTGACAAAATCAAAATTGAATTTGAAAAAAGTGGTATACTACCATTGGAGCTAGAATCTTTTTTGGACCAATGAGATCAATCATATATCTAACCAGAAACGATAGGGCTTCTTTGACCAGATTGGGCCAGCGTAATCTACGCCGATACGCGGGCCCTTTTTAATCGGAGTAAGTTTGATTATCTTTAGATCTTCAATCCATAAGCCAGATTTTTTAGAAGCAGTCAGGCTGTTTAATTTATTATCAATATGCAGATACTTTGTCAGTTTGCCGGGGCCGTTGTAGCCGATAACGCCGCGTAGTAAAACCGCTGATGGCTCCCCCACTTTACCGGTAGAGATATTTAACATCCAATGACTGCCATAAATAAAATAAACATACCAACGACCAGCGGGGCCAAACATAATTTTATTGCGCATTGTTAAACCTCGGGCGGCATGAGATGCTTTATCTTTTAAGCCGTGATAGGCCTCGGTTTCAGTAATTATGACTGATACGTTTTTGCCATACCGTTCGCGAACTAAAAATTTACCCAAAAGATCGGGAGCTACTTCGGGGGCTGGGCGTTTAAAGAAATGATTGGACAAAATCATAGATTTATTTATATTGTATATACGCACCTTATCATTTTCAATATTCTAAACGCGAACTTTATTATAGGATTGTCCGCGTTCAGCAATAATTTAGTGTAGAAATTCAGACAGAGGAGGTGGATATGGTATTAACCGATGACCAAGTCGCTAATCTTTGCAAATTCGGTCGGTCCGATGAATGTTGTGTGTTTTTAGTAATGAATTGGCATACCAGATGTTTTAGTTGCGCTAAGGCAGATGAACAATTATTCAAATTACTTAATAGAATAAGAGATCAACTTGATGTACAAAACGATAATTGTTCTGGGCCACCGACCTTTGTTCCTAGTTGATAAAATAAGGGCCCCGACATATATCGGGGCATTTTGATTTTAGATGAAAATCACTTCATCCATTCTTGAATGTCTTGTAAAACATCTTCTGGAATGGGGATGTTTTTGCCTTTTTTGGTTACTCCGGGATAGCGCCATGTTGAGATAAGAATTATTTTAGAATTGAGCAATTTTTTAATTTTAATCTTTGATTTTTGATTTGGTCGGGCATACATCACCCACATCTCCTCCTTTCTTTTGGGTGTGTCGCGCCGCTTCATGACCGCCATAGTGTTGGGGGCTATGCCGATTTCGCGTCGGTCGGGGGTGTTTAATATATTTTTTATTATCTGTGGCGAAATACGATAAAAAACCATTTTGTTCTTAATATGACTAGTCCATTTGTAGTTTTTGTCGTCTTTGGGAAATTGCATAGAACGTGAGATGTGAGAAGTAAGATGTTGGATGATTTATGATTTTGACATCCTACATCTAACATTTAACAATCATTTGTAGTAAATCCTATTTTCTACGGTCAAATCTATATAATTAATTTTGTCTAAGCCGACTTTTTTGACGACGGATTCTATGGCTGAAACCAATAAATCGCTCACGTCAAAACGTAAGCTGAGAATAATTTTGGCGCGTTCATAGGTTTCAATAGTTAGTTCTTGCGATTTATCGTCAAAATTAATACTACGTACTAGCACTTTGTTTTGATTCAAGACATCCAAGGCCGCTCCCAATCTTTTAAAGGCCAGAATTAGATCCTCGTTATTGGGTAATGGGCCGTTTATTTTGTATAGCAGAAAACCTTCTGTTGCCGGCGATCTAGCAAAAACCACTCCCTCGCGGTCAAACCAGTGACAAATAGTCTCTTTAGATGCGCACCAGATACCATAAGGCTCGCGTTCGTAAACTTCTAATTTCAGAGTTTTGTTAGTAAAATTTGTTTCAGTATCAATTTTTATGATCGCCGGGTGATCGTACTTTATATCTTTGAGCCAAACAATATAGTTATTAAAACCCAGGGCGCCGGCTAAATAGCTGTTTAGAACTACTGGTTTAAGATTATTAAGAAATTCTGTTTCGGTAAAACTGCGCAGGCCGCTTATTTCTATCTTATCAATTCTAAAAAATGATGATTGCGAGATATAAAAAACCAATAGTAAAACCAGTAAGAAGCCACCACTAATTAAATAAAGCTTGATTCTGAACCAAAGTCTACGCTTTCGTGATTGCTTTCCAGAATAATTTATATCCATTATTTAATAATGCGCTCTATCAATGGATTAATCCGGGTAACAATTTCATAGTGTGAAGTTCCTACTTTTCCAGCTATTTCATAGGCGCTTATACTTTCTTTGTTTCGCGCGCCAACAATGGTAGCTATATCACCTACTTTGCACTTAATGTCGGTAACGTCAATAGATATGAGGTCCATTGAGACGCGGCCCAATACTCTAGCTCGCCTACCATTCACTAATACTGAGCCGATGCCAGATAATAAGCGCGGGAAACCATGCCAATAACCAATCGGCACAACGGCCACTTTTTCATCTTTGTAAACTCGCTCAACTAGATCATAACCGATATAGTCACCAGCCTTTAGCAGTTTTATTTCGCTGATAAGGGCGCGCCAAGATAAAACAGGTTTTAATGCCAGCTTGATAGATTCTTTTTGGACACCCAACTCTTTAGACGGCCAGAAACCATACAAACCAATGCCTATTCTGACGGCGTCCAAATTATATTTTTTATTTATCAAAACTCCACCAGTCGCTGAGGCGTGTCGTAAGATTTTTTTGAAACCGGCTTTGGCCAAAAGATTCAAAGTTTTATTGAATTTTTGAAATTGCAAATCTGTAAAGGTGGGATAATTAATATCTTTAGCAGAAGCAAAGTGAGTATAAACGCCGCGCAGATATGATTCGAGGCGTGATTGTTTAATAAACTGAATAACTTTGGGAATATCCTCAATATAGAAACCTTGGCGGCGCATGCCGGTATCTATTTTGAGATGAAAATTGGGTTTGTATTTAGATTGTTTTAATGATCGTAGTGATTCCCAGTTGGAAACGGTAATGGTTATATTATTATCAAGAGCTTTGTAAAATAAACTAGACAAAGTGGGTCCCAACACTAAAACTGGTTTTTTGATATATTCTTCTCGCAATTTTGCCCCCTCAATAACACTATCAACACAAAAGCCATCAATGCCCAGATCGTCCACTATTTTAGAAAAATCAATCAAGCCGTGACCATAGGCATTAGATTTAACAACGGAAAAAAACTTAACTCCGGGTTTAAGTTGGGATTTGAGTATTTTAAAATTATGGCTTATAGATTTGCGATCTATTTCCACCCAGGTTTTTAGTTCGGGGTTCATTAAACTCATTTTATAATATAAATGATTATGATTAAAGCGACTCCCTGAAAGAAGTCGCTATGTTTTTAATTAAAGATTGACAAAATAATCCACCCATCATAAACAGCTAAGCGGTAAATAATATAAGAATGCCAAAGAATTCCGATGATTTTTGTGGTTAGGATAACATGAGTTCCGAGGCGAGCTATATTGCATAGCCAGCGATGGTATAACAGATAGAGGGTCGGGGCATAGAAAACTGGAAGAATGACAAAAAGGGTTGTCTCAGTTCCATATCTGTTCATGATGACTCTAACCAAAGGATTGGCTTCAGTATAGCTATGCCGATTGAAAAGGAAAAGTAGGAAAGCGCCATATCTAGAGCAATAGCAACAATGATAAGAACGAAAATCCGATTTCGGTACTTGAATCGTTCTCTCATAAGACACCTCTTATTATGTTGTTAAGGTTACCTAATTTGAATATACAACGATCATTATAAACCTGCAATCAGTCTATTGGGGCATAGATAGTTTTTTAAGATGAATATATTTTTGCAGAACTTTTGGGATCAATATCTCGCCATCTTTGGTTTGATAGTTTTCTATAATGGCGATAATTATTCTACCGATACCGAAGACGGTGCCATTGAGGGTATGGACATACTTACTACCGTCGGCCGTCTTATATTTAATATTGAGGCCTCGTGATTGGAAATCGGTGGTATTGGAACAAGATTGCGTCTCACGATATTGACCCGTTTTTTGATCTGAGCCAGTCGAAGAAGGTTCTCCGGGCATCCAGGTTTCAATATCATATTGTGCTGTATCGCCCCAACCCATATCGCCAGTACAGTTTTGTACTACTTGATAAGGCAACTTTAACGCTTGCATCAATTCTTCCTCAACCGAAAGCAAAAACTCATGTTCTTTGACTGAATCTTCTGGCTTAACGATGGAAAACATTTCTACCTTATCAAATTGATGGACGCGTAAAATGCCCTTAGTGTCTTTGCCATAAGAACCAGCCTCACGGCGGAAACAGGTAGAAAAACCGACATAGCGTCTCGGCAATTCTTTTTCGGCAAAAACTTCATCCATATGCATCGGGCCGATAGTATGTTCGGAGGTGGCAGCCAAATAAAGATTATCCTTGGGTAGATAAAACAGATCATCATTCTCAATAAATTTGATTTTGCCCATATTGATAATAATTTCCGGCCGGGCCATTACTGGTGGAATAACCGGCTGGAATCCTTTTTTGACTAACGTTTCAAAAGCAAAATTGATAAGCGCTAATTCCAACAACACAGCTTCATTTAACAAATAACCAAAACGACTACCAGACACTTTGCCTGCCCGTTCAATGTCAATAAGATTGAGCTGTTTGGCTAAGGTCAAATAATCCTTTGGCTCAAAATCAAATTTCGGCTCCCCCCCCACTGTTTTGATAACTTTATTATCACTCTCATCTTTGCCTACTGGCCAGTCCGTTTGTGGTAAATTGGGGAATTTATTAAGTAGTGGCGTTCTTTGTCGCTCTAATTCAGTTAAGTCTTTTTCCAGACTTTTGATATTTTCTTTGACTATTTTCGCTTCGTCTATTTTCCGTTCTTTACTCAAAGCATTTAGTTGAGCGCGCAAATTATCGGTGTTTTTCGTTAGTTCTCGCCAGCGATTATCTAAGTCCAAAAAAACATCCACAATTTGCGGATCAACGTTTTTAGCCGAAAGACCCTGTTTGATTTTTTCCGGCTCCATCCTTATAAGTTCTATGTCCAGCATAATTATTATTATAGCCGATTGATGTTAAAAGTCACTTGATAATCAAGTTACAAAATGATAGCTATAATTTTGTATTGGCAATAGAAACAATTCTCTACAATCGTGGGGATTTATTTTAATCCAAAAAGGATTTATTAATCTTTCGGTCGCATCGTAGGAAAGATTATTATTTCCTTTAAAGCATGACTTTTTGTTATGAGTGTGACTAAACGATCTATGCCCATACCTAAGCCGGCGGCTGGCGGCATGCCGTATTCCAACGCTTCTAGAAAATCTTCATCAAGTCGCGAGGCCTCTTCGTCGCCGGCTCGAAATGCCCTTTCTTGACGTTCCATTTGTTGGCGTTGAATGATGGGGTCGTTCATTTCGGAAAAGCCCTTTACTAATTCCACGCCATTGACAATTAATTGAAAACTTTCAGTTAATTTGGGGTTATTTGTTTTAAGCTTAGCCAACGGCATAATGGATTCCGGATATTCAATTACAAAAGTCGGTGTGGTGATTTTGGGTCGGACAGTTTTTTTGTAAATTTCTTCCATCTCTTTCAAGGGAAGATCTTCATAATTTTTGCCAGTATGTTTTTTGAATAAATCGTTGAAGGTTATAGTCGGCCATATTCCCGGGAGCCATTTTCCGAGAAGTTTTTTAACAAATTTCATCAAGTATCTGTAATCCTGATAGGCGCAATATAATTCTAACATTGTAAATTCGGGATTGTGATCTCGATCAATGCCTTCGTTGCGGAAGTTGCGCCCTAATTCAAATATTTTTTCAAAACCGCCGACTAGCAATCTTTTGAGATATAATTCCGGAGCGATGCGCAAATAAAGGTCAATATCTAGGGCGTTATGATGAGTTACGAAGGGACGCGCTAAAGTTCCCCCGGGGATGGGTTGTAACATCGGGGTTTCCACCTCTAGAAAACCTTCTTTGATAAGAAGTTGGCGGATGTGATCAATGATTTTAATGCGGCTAGCTATGTTTTTTCTAGTTTCTGGATTGAGTAATAAATCTAAATAACGACGGCGGAAACGCTCCTCAACGTCTTTAAGCCCATGCCAAACAGATGGTAGCGGTCTTAGACTTTTAGTTATCAATCTGGCCGATTTGGCTTCAATACTTTTTTCCCCTTTCTTGGTTTTAAACAAGGAACCGCCGATTTCTATAAAATCACCTATATCCAGAGTGTCTTTGATATCGTTAAATTTTTTTAAATTGTCCTTTTTTAAAAAAACGAGTTTTGGGCGCCGGATAATAACCGCCGCCCTTGATCCAGTCCGTTCCGATGAAAGTTTTGACGGGCATACAGTAG
>JAUYMR010000007.1 GCA_030698695.1 bacterium
TCTTCTTTTTTGTAGACTACTTTTATATCTTCTTTCTGCGCCGTTAGGAGTTTACCTTTTTTCCCGGTTTTATCCGGCGCACCAACCGTATCTTCAATTTGTTCGCGGGTAAAATAAATCTTATGCTTGTTAAGTATATCAAATTTGTTTTCGGCGTATTTAGTGAAGTAGAACATAAAATTAAAAATTACACCACTTGCTATTTGCTTCCCACGGACCCCAACCGGAACCAGCTAACCTTTTAGCATTACTAGTAATAATAGTAGGGTTAGATGCGGCCGCTACACATTTATTGTATAAATCGATATTTGTTATTGAGCAATTTGGGCTGCTATTAACCCAGGCTTTATTACCGAAAGCGTCTGGGCAATTTAGCCTTGTACCATCGGCGTCGATTAAATAATTAGCAGATAAATTGAATTGGAATAATCCCCAAACCGCGTAATAATCACCACCGTTGCATTTAGTTGAAGCATTTTTTGCGTTAGCAACGCCCGAACTTTCTGCCATACAAATTGCCGATGCTTGTTGGGCTTTATCGCCAAAAATTGTCATTTTTGAAACGGCACATTCTCCATTATCTGTAGGCTTACATTTTTCAGAAAATGCTTTTAAATCTGCCGGGATTGGAGTTTGATCAACTATTTGTATATTCAATCCATTAAATCCGACTAATGCCGGGTTGACTTGATAAAGAATAACATAAGAGCATAGTGCGATTACTAAGCCGGTGAGAGAGGCGCCGATCCAGGCCTTGGCTTCGCCGATCATAGTGGCTGAGCCGCCGGCGATAATCCACATCACGCCGCCGATCATTAAAACCACGGCGGCTAAAATACCGACGATGCCAATGGCGTATTTATAAATCGCGGCGATGTATTCGCCGATCCAAGGTATATTGCAGGTTTTTTTTCCGCCTTGTTCAGTACATTTTATAGCTTCGCTCTTAGTAAAAGTAAGTCCGGGAATAGATATTTGCAGTTCCGGCATTTTTAATTTTGGCATATCGGCATTAACTCCGCCAGTGCTTGGTGTTGTGGTATTACAGCAGCATGAACAGTACCCGAACGTAGTGCAAGTTGAAGGTTTAGTTACATCTTTGCATTTATCTACATATGCGCTTGTGCCAAGTCCTGTGCAGTCTGCATTTGGATACCAGGTACAAGTTTCCGCTGCTTCAACAGGCAAAGAAAAATAAAAAAGATTAGCTATAAATAATAGCACTAAGGGCAGGTATAATATAATTTTTATTTTTTTATAATATTTTGAAGACATATTAATTATTGTGGCAAGCAGGCATAGCTCGTTAATAAACTAGTGCCCATAAAAGTATATTTTTGGCATTTGCCATTTTTTGTATATGAATGACCAATAAGAGAAGCTCCTAGTATGTTGCCAGATTTTTGATTACATTCCGCTTCGGTCATATCTTTTTTGGAATCATCGCAATTAACATAAATCGAATTACCTACGCAGCCAAACTGCAATTTGCATAATGAGGATGCAATCACATTTTGTTCCCAGAGACAGCAAGGCGTCGGGCAATATCGACCCTTTTCCCAAGTATTATCGGTTTTTTCTTTTTTGCATTGTTCTTCAGTATAGTTATCTTTACAAGTGTATAAAGCGTCTGGATCATTTGACAAAGAGGCTGACATGCAACGGCCGGCAATGATTTCAGCAACCCCTGGAATCGGCGTAGTTTTAAAATCCACCAGCGCCGGATTAACTGTGGCTAAAATTAAATAAGAGCATAAAGCGATAACCAGGCCGGTAAGGGAAGCGCCGATCCAGGATTTGGCTTCGCCGATAGCCGTAGCATTACCGCCAGCAACAATCCACATAATCCCGCCAATCATTAAAACCACGGCGGCTAAAATTCCGACAATGCCGATGGCGTATTTATAAATAGCTCTAACATATCTGGCAATATTGCCAGTGCTGGCATCTTTAGAATCAAAAGTATAATCAAGGCCTTGGACTTGCGGCGTGAATTTTATGTCGGCCGCCTGGCTAATCTGGGGCAGGGCAAATAAAAAAATCAAACTAATCAGCTGAAAAATAAACACTGCCAGAAAAAAGGTTATTAGAATTTTTGGAAAAGATTTTAGCATAAATTATGATGTCATTGCGAGGAGCGTTAAAGCGACGAAGCAATCTCACGAATGAAATAATATATTTTAAAGTGGCCACTATAGATTGAATATATTCATACGTGAGATTGCTTCCCGCAAATGCGGGGTCGCAATGACAGAAATTGGATTTTTTACAAATTCCGAAAAGATCTTCGCAGATCGGCTAAAGAGTTGGCTGTGATTGTTTTACCTTTTTTATATTCTTCGCGAGATTCTATGATGGCCGCCATTAATTCTTCGCCGGATATAATATGTTTCATAAAATTTCTGGATTCCCGCCTACGCGGGAATGACAGGTTAGTGAGATTGCTTCGCTTCTTTCAGAAGCTCGCAATGACAGTAAATCGTTATTTGCCTATGAAAATAGTTTCGTCTGATTTTTTATTGGCTAATTTAATTATTTTTTTAATCATTTCTTTAGTTATATCCCGTCCGCCTAAACCGACTATGAAACTACGAATATTGGCGTTGGTTTTTCCTTGAGCCATAGCTTTAATATCCGATGCCAATGTACCCGTAGCCCCGAGCGAGATGGATTTATCTATAACCGCGACATTTTTAGCCGATTTGATTATTTTTAAAATTTGTTCAGCCGGAAA
>JAUYMR010000009.1 GCA_030698695.1 bacterium
ACGCGATAAGCATACTTTTGCCTGTTGAAAAGATCGTTGGTTAACCAACCAATCAACGACACAATAATTACCAGTGTCGCTACTGTCAACATTTTAATCTCCTTCTAAATTATAAAAGGACGCCTAAGCTAGTATTACCCAAAATATTAATTCGGGCAAGCTCTCAAACAATAAAGTTTATTAACCTATCTTTGACAAAGATAACTTTCTTAAACGTTTTCTGTTCAATCCATTTTTTAACACTGGACTGTTCTAGCGCTAATTTTTCGGCCTCATCTTGAGGCGTGCCTATTGGAACATTAGCTTTGCCACGCATTTTACCGTTTACTTGAATAATAAGCTCAAAGCTATCTTCTACTATTTTGTTTGGATCAAACTTTGGCCAAGACTCTAAATGAATTGAATTTTTATTACCCAATACTTCCCATAGCTCCTCGGCTATATGAGGCGCAAACGGAGCAAGAATCAACACAAACTTTTGCCAAACACTTTGGGAAATTGTTTGTTTGGCGACACATTCATTAACAAAAATCATCATCGCGCTAATAGCTGTATTAAAAGACATTGTTTCTATATCTTCGGAAACTTTTTTAATGGTCTGATGCAACAGACGCTCGAGACCAACGTCATCCTTAAAAACTTGAGAATGTAAGGATGTTGTTTTGGTGGTACCGATTTGCCAAACTCTTTCTAAAAATCGGCTGGTACCCAAAATACCACGGGGATCCCAAGCAATGGCCTGGTCAAAAGGTCCCATAAACATTTCGTATAAACGTAGGCTATCGGCGCCAAATTCTTTAACCAACCCATCGGGGTTAATGACATTACCCCTTGATTTTGACATCTTAACTCCATCCTCGCCTAAAATCAGACCATGAGAAGTACGTTTTTTATATGGTTCGGCTACCGGCACTAATCCTAAATCATACAAAAATCTATTCCAAAAACGCGAGTATAAAAGATGTAGGACCGTATGCTCCATGCCGCCGTTGTACCAGTCAACAGGTGTGAAATATTTAAACGCATCGAAGTAATTGGTAATTGGTAATTGGTAATTAGCAGATTCGCCCCTTATTATATAGGCCAAAAAATACCAAGACGATCCCGCCCAATTTGGCATAGTATCAGTTTCGCGCTTAGCTGGTCCACCGCAACGCGGACATTTAACATTGACCCACTTAGTCATGGCCGCCAACGGCGATTCCCCTGTATCGGTCGGCTGATATTTCGCCACTTTTGGTAATTTCACCGGTAGATCTTTCTCCGGCACCGCCACCCAATTACACTGCTCGCAATGAATCAGAGGGATCGGCTCGCCCCAATATCTTTGTCGTGAAAAAACCCAATCACGAAGTTTATATTTTACGGTTTTCTTGCCATCAGTTACTTTTAGAGCTTCTTCCCAAGACACTAATGGCTTATCAACTATCGGTAATTTAAATTTCTCAGCAAATTCACGGTCGCGTTGATCATGTTGCGGCACGGCCATAATGGCGCCAGTGCCATAACCAGTTAAAACATAATCCGCCACCCAAACGGGGATTTCTTCTTTGGTGGCCGGATTAATGGCCGTAATTCCTTTTAATTCAACTCCAGTTTTTTGTTTGCCCTCTTCGGTTCTTTCTATATCAGATTTTTTAGCGGCGGCGGCTATATAATTTTTAACGTCGGCCAAATTTTCAATTCTATTTTCTAATTCTCCAATTAATTTATGCTCCGGCGATAACACCACATAAGTCGCCCCCAAAATAGTGTCTGGGCGAGTAGTAAAAACATTAATAAGGTCATTGCGAGGGGCCGAGAGAGACGAAGCAATCTTAAAATGTGATTGCTTAGCTTCGCTCGCAATGACGATTGGGAATTCTATTTCCGCCCCTTCCGAACGCCCAATCCAATTATCCTGCTGTATCTTGGCTTGCGGAATATAATCAACATCTTTCAATCCTTCCAATAATTTATCGGCGTAGGCGGTAATTTTTATCATCCACTGCTCCTTCATACGTTTTTCCACTGGACCACCACAGCGATCACAAACACCGCCGGCCGCTTCTTCATTAGCCAAACCGATTTTATCTTTCGGACACCAGTTGATAGCCACTTTGGCTTTATAAGCCAATCCTTTCTCGAAAAATTTCAAAAACATCCATTGGGTCCATTTATAATATTCCGGATCGGTAGTATTAATCTCACGATCCCAATCAAAAGAAAATCCTAACGATTTAAGTTGACGGCGAAAAATATCAGTATTTTTCTTCGTCACCACTTGCGGCGCCAGACCAGTCTTAATAGCATAGTTTTCAGTTGGTAAACCAAAAGCATCCCAACCAATCGGATATAAAACATTGTAACCCTCCATGCGACGTTTGCGAGAGATAATATCTATGGCCGTATTACTGCGGATGTGACCCACATGCAAGCCATCGCCGGACGGATAGGGAAATTCAATCAGTGAATACCATTTCGGCTTTTCAGATGGAAATTCGGCAATAAAAGATTTTTCTTTTTCCCATCTTTTTTGCCACTTCTTTTCAATTTTTTGATGATCATACTTGGACATATAATAAATTATGATACAAAAAGCCCCCGACGGAAAGTCGGGGATTTAATTTTCATCATTGATACCGATAATCAGTCTATACTCACTACGCGCCATTACCTATCTTCTACCACCCCCCGCTAGCGCCTCCGCCACCCGAACGTCCACCGCCAAAACCGCCAAAACCACCACCGCCAAAACCACTACCACCATGCGGACCACGCCACCACCAAGGATGATAACCCTTTTGAAAAGCTTTTTGAGTAGATCGCGAAAGACTAAAATCATAAAAAAGACCGAGTGGAATTAAAATAGCCAAAGCTATACCGCCGGCAGTTAATCCAGTCAATATACCCACAAATACGGCCGCCATCGCTCCGATAACTCCCCCCAACCACCAGGATCTGGTAACTGCCAATTTTCTAGAAAATAAAGAAAAAAACCATAGGCAAAAGAAAATTATAAATCCCCAGGATACGCCACGAATTGACGCCCGATCATCACTACCAGTCGGAATATATTCGCCCTTAGTCGCGCCGATTATTTTATCCAAAGCCTCGTCAATGCCTTCATAATAATTATCGTCGCTAAAAGCCGGCGCTAAAACATTGCCTAAAATCCAAAAGCTTTGCGCGTCAGTCAACGCGCCCTCCAAACCATAGCCAACTTCAATGCGGGCTTGGCGTTCTTCCATTGATATCAACAACAAAATGCCGTTGTCCTTGCCCTTTTTGCCGATAGTCCAATTTTCAAATAATTTAACGGCGAAATTACCTATATCATCACCCCGCAAAGACGGCAGAATCGCCACCACAATTTCATTACTAGTTTCCTGTTCAAATGCTCGCAACTTACTTTCCAACGTCTGTTTTTGAGTAGCATTCAACACTAATCCGTAATCATTAACAAATCCTTGCGGAGTTCCAGGATTGTAATAAGCCAATGCCAAAAACGGCATCAAAACAATAAATACAAAAATAGCTTTCTTAAACAACATGGGGAATGAAAGTTTTTATTCTATAACTCAACAACCGGCGCCTCTTCCGATCCTTCAATAGATTCAAAATAAGCTTTTTCAGCAAAGCCAAATAAACTAGCCAAAATGTTTGCCGGGAAACGTTTTATGGTCACATTATAGACGCGAGTATTGTCATTAAATCTTTGACGCTCAACACTCACACGATTTTCCGCTCCCTCCAATTGGGCCATAAGAGTTTGTATATTTTCAGATGATTGTAGTTGTGGATAATTCTCCATAATAGCCAGCAATCTACCGAAAGAAGTTTCAACTTCATTAGCGGACGCAACTTTGTCGGCCACCGTGTTAGCCCCAGCATAACGGGTTCTGGCCTCGGCTATGGCGCCAAAAATTTCTTGCTCTTGAGTCAATATGCCCTTGACCGAATTAACCAAATTGGGGATTAAGTCAAAACGGCGTTGGTATTGAGTTTCCACTTGAGCCCATTGGTTATCAACTGACTCACTCAATGATACAAAGCTGTTATAGCTTACCAATACATAGATAACCACCAAAACAATTATGCCTAAAATTATCCAAGTCGTTTTTTTCATATCATATTAAAAATTTAATGTTACATTTTTACGTTAATTCTAATTAATTTCCAATTTTTGCCTTCAGTCAAATAATCTAATTCAAAAGCCACCGTAGTATCGTCAGATTTATAATAACCACTAACTTTGAGAATGCTATCAACAATATCGGCGTCATCAGTAAAAACCGGCTCTGACGACTTGATAAACACTATCTCATCTTTTAATGGTACAAACTGTTTAAAAGACTCTTTGAGCTGATCTGCGGTAATCTGATTTTTCCATAAGCTAGCTATCTCATCATAAAAATCATCGTAATCATCTTCATTGACCGCATCTACGAATAATCTCATAGAATCATTAACTAACTTTGTTAATTCCGATTCGGACGGCAGACTGTTGGGGGTTGATAATTTAACTTTGTAATTAAAAGCTTTGACCTTCCATTGTTCGCTCTCTCTGCTAAAAGACATTGTCAAAGAAAAATCTATATTATCAGCAAAAGTAACGACTCCTTCTAAATCTGCCGCGTCTCCGCTTACACTAACCGCGCTCCATGACAAATCATCATAATTTTTAAAGGGCGCCAGTGTCTGCTCAAAATTTGTAAAAGAGATTTTCTCCTTAACGGACTCGGACGCATATAAATCAAATGCTTCTTGAATTCTTCCGTCTCGGGCTAATTCCAAAAACTCATTGGCCGCGTCCTTCGGTCCATCGGTAGATTTTAACGCCACCATAACGCCAAAAACACCGCCAATTACTATTAATGCTATTACGATTATGATTATTTTTTTCATAATATTTTTATTAGCGCGGGAGTTTATCCAAATACAAGATCAACTATCTTCCACTCTCCATCAAAACTCTTTAACTGAACGACTACCGTTAAAGCCTTTTGTTCGTTGACGATCGTAAGAATAGTTTTTACGCTGGCATCATTTTCATTTATCTCCGCCGGTTCGGTTGTCGCGTTTCCAATCAATTGAAATGCCGACATGCTTTGTTGAAATTCATTCAATGGTATTACTCCTAATTCCGGCGACAAATAATCATGGGCTTTCTCAAAATTTCCGGCCTTAAGAGAAGAAAAGAAACTATCAACGACTTGTTGAGGATTTTCTGAACTGCTACCCGCAAAAACCCAAACTAATACAACAACTAAAACAACTGCTATTAGACCTATTAATATTTTTTTCATTATTCTTTATTAATATTGATTATTTACGACTGTAAATTTTGATTACTTGATTCATTGTTAACCGTAGACTGCGGCATCTTCATCGCTCTCTTGACTGCGAAATAATAAGCAATAGCGCCGATGAGATTGCCGATTAAAAGTACGATAATCCACAATGGCTTATTAGCTATTGGCTTAATGATAGCATGTACTAACATCCAAGCCCAAAAAACAAAGACAGCTAAAGCGATAATACCCATCGGCAAAATCAACCATAGAGCCCATTTTAATTCCTCGCAGGGTATCTCAATGCCGTTTTTTGTACAAGTCGCGGCCAAAGCTATCCCACTAGTCAACGACGCAAGAGTCGTCAACGATATTAAAAATTGTTTTCTCATAATACTTTATGAAGATTTTTGATCTTGTGCAACTTAAGAAATTACTTATTGAAGTATATCACTTTCAAAGATGTTAATAAAGCAACTTATACACATTCCACAATAACCTGAGGCGTCATCTAACGCCCCTGCAATATTCCCAAAAGCTCATCTAACGATATATAGTCAGACGGAGCTTCCACTACAACGGGTAGGCCGTAATCCTTGAAAGTCAAAACCAAATCAGAACTGACACTCTCGCCGGTGGGATAAACGCCGGAGATAGAAAGAGTAAGTTTATAGAGCAATGAGTCATCCTTGCCTATCCAGATCTCGCCGCTAAACAGCTCCACATCTTCAAGATATCGGTCAAAACCGGCCCTGAAACTGGTCTTTTCCAAAGCGTCAAATTTGCGATTTTGAGTTATTTCCATCACCTGCGCATAATATTCAACCAGAGCGTCTTCATCAATCACATATTGGTAATGATAGTTATTTGCGCCACTAATGACTTCGTCGGGTAAAACCCGCGTTATTTTGATAAAGTCCGATTTTCTGAAAACTTGCCTCAATTCTTCTCGTTGATCAAGCGTTAATTTAGTCGGATAGTCACCTCCAAATTGCTCTTGAAAAGCCGCCACATCAGTCATAATCCAACGATTGTTTAGAAAACTGATATCTATGGGTAGGGGCAGATTGTCAATCAATGCCTTAATGTAAATCTTCTTGTCTATAGTCAATGATTCAATCGCTAAACCGAAAGATAATCCGCTGGACTGGACTCTAAAATCACCGTCTAGTGTTGATTTTATATTGTCTGCATCATTATTATCAAAAGCGCCGCCGAGAATCAGCGCGCCGTCGTGGTCATCGCCCAACGGAACTGTCATCCTCACATCAAAGGCCGCCGTACCGACTTCGGTCATCTTATCAAACATCTGCGACACTATTTTGTCAGGCGATGAACTCCCGCCAAAACCAATAATCAAAACAACGATCGCTATTACTACTACCGCCCCGCCAATGATTGATTTATTTCTCATAAATTTTTATTGTTTTATTAATAGTGAACTCTAAGTTTAGACTACCACAGACTGCATTTTCTGACAAAAATCATTTTGAATCCGCTGCATCCATACATTTTAATCTATTATAAATAGTACCATTCAGTTAGAAATGGCGCGGATTTGTTTTTATAATGGGATGTTTTATACTTAAGCCATGGAACAATTTGATAAACAACTAGATGGCTCTGGTCAAAGAGCTATGGACATAGTTGAAAAGAGAATAGAGGAAATCAAAAAAGAGATGGCAGAGCTGGCCGCTAGAGCCGAACTTGGAGAAATAGTAGATAGTGAAATAAAGAGAATTAAGAAAATATATGACGATTTGATAGCTGATAGAAACAGAATCTTAGACGGTGGGATGTAATCGGAATATTTTTTCGTTATTTTCAACCGTAGCTTTGACCACCTCTTCATAGGTGGTATTTTTTATTTCGGCCAATCTTTTGGCAGTTTCTATTATATAAACCGGCTCGTTGCGTTTGCCGCGATAAAATGCCGGCGCCACATAGGGAGCGTCTGTTTCTAACAAAATTCTGTCCAGCGGGATGTATTTTATAACTTCGTCATAATCCTTGCTGAAAGTTATCACTCCGCCGAAAGTAAAATAAAATCCAGCTTCCAATAATCCTTTTGTAATCCCGATTGATCCGACGTAAAAATGGATTATACGCGACGTTTCTAAATTGCCCATAGTTTCCAATAAATCTTCATAAGCATCGTCAGAACCCTTAGACGGCCGACAATGGATCATTAGTGGTTTTTGTAATTTATCCGCCAATTCAGCTTGCTTGAAGAATATTTCCGCCTGGATATTTTTATCCTTAATAATAGAATTTTCGTCAACCAATCTATAATAATCAAGGCCGCATTCGCCTATCGCAACTACTCGCGGATGTTCGGCTAATTTACTCAATTGCGCAATATCAAACTTTTCCGGCTCAACGCCGTCTTGTTCATTGGGATCATGATACCACTTTTCAACCGTATGACTGGGATGAAAGCCCACCGTTGCCCAAATATCGCCCGGATATTGCTCGGCTAGTTTAATAGCGGATTGCGAACTGGTTAATTGCGTCCCGACAGTTATCATCTTTATATTAGCTTTTTGGGCGCGCTCAATAACCTCGTCACGATCGTCATCGTAAACGGGAAAATGAATATGGGTATGGGAGTCAAACAAAATGTTGGACGCAGAATGTTGGATGTGGGAAGTTGAAGAAACACGATCAAGGGGTTGCATTATTAAATTGTATTTGTTAAGATAATATTTATCAATCGGCACCTTAACAATACGCGCGCGACCCAAAAACCCAAAAGCTAACTTTGCAATTAGAAATGTGTGGATAAGCAAACTGCCGCGCGCTCCAAAATTTTGGCGAATGACGCTGGGGCGTCTATATTTCAAATCCCCTCCCATCTCTGGCCGGTAACCATCGGCCGTGTAGATAAGAGGCCCGAAAGGGGAAAGAGAAACCTCTGCGTTTTCAGGGAGAATGCGGCTTGGAAAACCGCTAGCGCCAGCGCCATTCGCCACCAATACTCCGGGCTCGTCGTCTAATGGGCCGACCTCCAAGAACCGGCTCAACTAGGACATCTTCTCGCTGAGAAGAAAATGCCGACGTTGACGCGGCCGAGCTCGCCAAAAACATGAGGTCTTGGTCTAAAACTCAAAGACATCTGTCTTGCCATAAGGCATTACGGAAAATGTTGCCTAGTGAGCAACAGACCTCGCCAGTATTGGGTTGTTACTAGGACCAAATTGTCCGAAGCCTTCACCGCGTGAAACCAATAATTGGTGAAGGAGATTTGTACCGAATTGGTACAAATGTAACGACCCTCATTATTCCGCCCCGATTCTGATCGGGGCTTTTTTGTCATTAAATAAATTTATAACCAAAGCCCAAGCTGCGTCTAGACAGTCCCGATCAATAGGAGTAGGTTATTAGTAGAATCTTTAAAATTTCTTTACTTCATTCACGAAGGACGGTTGTCATGACTGGATCTCAACGATTTTGGGATTTGGCTTTGTTTGATTGGGACGGGACGCTTTTTAACAGTCTCGCTCTTTATTACAACAGCACAAAATCAATATTTGAACATTTTAAACTAAGACCGCCATCGTTAGAGCAATACCGAACTGAAATATCAGCCAACTATATGGAAGATTTTTATTGGAAAAATGGCGTTCCTCGTGATATTTCAGCCGATGAATTAAATCGCATACGCTTAGAATATTTTAAACAGTGCGGCCAGAAAACCAGATTACATCGTTGGTCTAGAAACGTATTATTCGCTTGTTTCGCGGCCAAAATACCGATAATAATTGTCAGCGCTGAGACGGCGAGTGTTATTAACCAAAGATTGTCTAAGTTTAATATCGCCATCTTCATCAGAGAAGTTATCGGGGATATTTGCGGAAATAAGTTATCTGCTCTGAAAAACGTTTTAAAAACAACCGGAACCGATCCCGCCAGAACTTTCTTAGCAGAAGATTCTTGCGATGGCATTGAAGCCGCCCATCAGGTCAATATTAAAAGCGTGGGCTGTACCTATGGCTTCCACTCGCCGGAAAGAATCATCGCCACCCGACCCACTTTTGTGGTTGATACTCCGAGAAAAATTATCGGCATCATCAAGCATGGAAGAATATTTTGAAATATAGCCCCCGCAAAACGGGGGCTTATTGTTTATTTAAAACACGTCAATGTAAACCATGCATATTCTGACTATCAAGTCTTGGGAACAAAATTTCTAGCTTCCGCAATTCCAAGATATCGTCCGAAGCCCAACAAATACTGCTTGTTATCTTGTCTGCCGCAACCGGCAAAAATGATTGTAACAAAGCCGAGATATTGTCTAGAATAATGGCCGCGTTAAAAATTATCTTTTGTTTTTCCACTTCTGCCAAATCAGCTGACCACGGCTTATGATCATTAACATATTTATCGCCATAGCTAATCAGCTCCCAAATGGCTGCCAGGGCATCGTGGATTTTGAAATCGGTTATTCTGTCGGTCACTAATTTTCTGGCTGATTCAATAGCGTCGGCGGTCTTCTGATCTATTTCAACTGCCGCTAATTTCCCCAATTTTTCTCCCAAAGTCAAAACCCTAGACGCAAAATTTCCTAAACCATTGGCCAAATCGGCATTGTAGCGCTCTTCAAATTTAGCATAACTAAAATCACCATCACCATCGGAGGGTGTCTCTCTCAACAAAAAATAACGAGTAGCGTCAGAGCCATATTTTTTAATAACCTCAAACGGATCAATGACGTTGCCTAAAGTTTTAGAAATCTTTTGACCGCCAATTGTTAGATAGCCATGAATAAAAATTGTTTTAGGCAATGTTACACCAGCTGAAAGCAACATGGCCGGCCAATAAATAGAATGAAACCGATTGATGCCCTTGCCAATGATATGAATAATTTCATCGCCACGAACCCAATATTTATTGAATTTTTCACCATCATCAGCATAATCCAAGGCAGTAATATAGTTTGCCAACGCGTCAAACCAAACATACATAATCTGGTCATCATCGCCGGGAACAAACACGCCCCAATCTTTAGCTCTTTCGCGCGAGCGAGAAATACTAAAATCATCTAAACCAGATTTAATAAACGACAGCATTTCATTCTTGCGACTCTCGGGAATGATTTTTAGTTTGTCGGTGCTGATAATTTCTTCCAGTTGTTTTTGGTAATTAGATAATTTGAAAAAATAATTTTCCTCTTCAACCAATTCCAATTTTTTACCCGGGTGCTCCGGACATTCGTTATCAGTTAAATCTTTTTCTTGTTTAAACTCCTCACAACCTAAACAATACAAACCGCTGTATTTCTTTTTATAAATATCTTCCTGACGACAAGAACTCCAAAGTTTTTGAGCGCCAAGAATGTGGCGTTTCTCAGACGACGTTCTTATAAAATCATCGTTGGATATATTTAATTCCGCCAGTAATTTTTGAAAAATGGCTGAATGATTATCAACCCATTTTTTAACAGGTACGCCGGCAACCTCGGCTGCCTGAGAGTTTTTTAAAGCATTGTCATCCGTACCCGACAAAAAGAAAACATCTTTGCCATATTGCCTAGCAAACCGCGCCAAAGAATCCGCCTGCACAAATTCCAAAGCATGGCCGATGTGGGGAGCGGCATTAACATAGGGTATGGATGTTGATATATAAAACGTCTTAGCCATAACAACGATAATAGCTCATTTAATCAACATTTTCATCTTAGCGATATTTTTTTCAAACGATTTTTTAGTTTTAGCTTCCAATATCAATCGCAATAAATCTTCTGTATTAGATGGCCGGACAATAAACCACCAGTCTGGAAATTCCATTCTTAGGCCATCTAAGCGCGACGTTTTGACGGCATATTTTTTGTAATATCGCATAATTCTATTAATAGCGACTTTTTTATTTCTAATTTTGAAATTTAATTCTCCTGAATGGAAATACTGAGGCAACTGATCCAGCCAGTCAGCCAAACCGTTTTTGAGCTTAGACACGGCATTTATAAAATAGATGGCGCCTAAAATTCCGGAATCCCAAACCGCGCCACCCTTAAAGTTGAAATAGTAATGGCCGGACATTTCAGCAGCGAACTCAACTTTTTTGGTAAACATAAGTTTTTTGATGAAGGCGTGGCCGACTCGGGAATCAACTACTTTTTGACCATTGGCCCTAATTAGCCGTCTAGCCAAATAACCGGCTCGCGCATCTAAAATAACCGGCCCCGAGAAATTTCCACTCATCAAAGCCGCTACCGCATCGGCTGATACTGACCGACCTAAATTATCAACAAAGAAAACCCGATCACCATCGGCATCTAAAATAACGCCGAGATCGGCTTTTTGCTTTTTAACTTCTTTCCGCAGATCATCCATAGATCCCTTAGCCATCGGATTCGGACCATGCGCCGGAAAATTACCATCGGGCTTGCTATTAATAATATCTATTTTCAATTTACTAATAACTAAGTTGCTTAATGACTTAATAACTATTCCCGTCGTCCCGTTGGAGCAATCAAAAACCACGCGCAATCTTTTCTTGGGTTGCATAAACTTTTTAAGAAATTTGGCGTAGGTGTTAGTATAGTCCATTATTTTATTATACCCCAATCCGTCGTCACCCCCACTCCCTTCAGCGTTAGCTAAGAGATTAAGAAGCCCCAATTTTTCAGTTCATCACAAGAACACAAAATAAATAAATCATGACCGACATTTAATCTACCACTATGCTATAGCATAGTG
>JAUYMR010000019.1 GCA_030698695.1 bacterium
ACATGATTGAAATAGATATGCCAAATTTAGAAAGCCATAATCGTTTTTTGAAGTATGGCTAAATTTTCCCCAATCTGTCCTGGTAGGGGCACTAAAGGATTATTATTATGAAAATTCAACTGGCTCATAAATTTGAAGATATAATTTCGATTGAAAACTTGCTATCCGCTTGGCGTGAATTTATCCGTGGCAAAAGAAATAAGCGTGATGTCCAAGAATTTTCTTTGCAGCTGATGGATAATATTCTTGAGCTTCATTATGAATTAACTAATCATACTTATCGGCATAGCAGTTATCAAGCTTTTAATATTTCTGATCCCAAGCCCCGCAATATTCACAAGGCCAATGTTCGCGATCGTCTTCTTCATCACGCCATTCACCGTATTTTGTATCCATTTTTCAACAAAACTTTTATATCCGATTCATATTCTTGCCGCTTAAACAAAGGCAGTCATCGGGCCATGAATAGATTTCGCTGTTTTTCATACAAAATCAGCCGCAATCATACTCAAACCGGTTGGGTGCTAAAATGTGACATCAAAAAATTCTTTGCCAGCATTGATCACGATATATTAGTGCGTATTTTAGAAAAATATATATCAGACCAAGATATAAGGTGGTTATTAGAAAGAGTAATCAGAAGTTTCCAAACATCTTCGGGAAGGGGTTTGCCGTTGGGTAATCTTACCTCGCAATTATTCTGTAACATCTACATGAATGAATTTGATCAGTTTATGAAACATAAAACAAAAGCAAGATATTATATACGCTATGCTGATGATTTCGTGATTTTCTCTGAAAACTATGACCAGTTAATTGGGCTAAGGCCATTATTAAAGGATTTTCTGGAAAGGCAGTTTAACCTATTATTACATCCTCAAAAGATATTCATCAAAGCTTTGGCCGCTGGCGTAGATTTTTTGGGTTGGGTTCATTTTCTGGATCATAGAGTTTTGCGAACGGCTACCAAGAGGCGGATGTTAAAAAGGATTGCCGAGACTCAATCTGCGGAAACGATAATTTCCTATTTGGGATTGCTTCAACACGGCAATACCTTCAAAATCAAAAAGCAATTATACTTTAATATAGATATTTAACATGAAAAATCATCTCAATAATTTTTATCACTATTTTCTGTCTTGGCTGGGAAATTTAATTTATCGCTCTCCTTCAAGGGAGATTTTTGTGTTGGGAGTTACCGGCACCAAAGGCAAATCAACGACATTGGAATTGATTAACGCTATTTTGGAAGCGGCTGGCAAAAAGACCGCGATCGTTTCTTCTTTGCGTTTTAAGATTGGCGAGGAAACCGTTAAAAATACTACCGGCATGACGATGCCCGGACGTTTTTTTATTCAAAAGAAAATGCGCGAGGCGGTTAATGCCGGTTGTCAGTATTTTTTGATTGAGGTTACTTCACAAGGCATTGTACAGCACCGTCACCGTTTCATAGATTTTGACGCCGCGCTCTATCTTAACGTTCAACCGGAACACGTTGAAGCTCACGGATCTTTTGAAAAATATCGTGAAGCTAAGGTCGGTTTTTTTCAGTATGTTGCCAAAAAATCTCATAAATTTACGAAATTATTCTTTATTAACGATGGGGATCCATCTAAAACTTATTTTATGGCCGCTACCGAGGAGATCGGCCAGATCATTTATTTCAGTCGCGGCGAGTTTATAGAAAAAGAGCTAAACAATGGCAAAGTCTCTATCGGCGACTGGTTGGCTAATAATTTTAATTTAGAAAATGCCGCCGCCGCTAATGCTTTTGCCAAATCTCAAAGGATAGACTGGGATGTCATTCGCCAGACTTTAGAAAGATTTAGCGGTATACCGGGACGTTTAGAATATATTCAACACGAACCATTTGCGGTAGTTATAGATTACGCGCATACGCCAGATAGCTTGATAAAAATTTATCAAGCGTTGGATGTTGGAAGTGATAAGTTAGAGGTTGATAAAGATAAAAGGACATCCCGTATTCCACGTCCCACATCTCACGTTTCGCGTTTGATTTGCGTTTTGGGTGCGGCTGGTGGTGGACGTGATAAATGGAAGAGGCCAGAAATGGGCAAAATCGCCGCTCAATACTGCCGAGATATTATTTTGACCAATGAAGATCCATACGATGAAGATCTGGCCCAAATAGTTAATGAGATTAAATCGGGCATTCTACAAACTCAATTTCCGATAGCGCGCATTAAAGAAATCATTGATCGTCATAAAGCTATTAAACAGGCGATTTCATTAGCCAAGAAAGGCGATGTGGTGATTATTACCGGCAAAGGGAGCGAAGACTGGATTCACGGAGCCAAAGGACGGCGTTGGCCGTGGAGCGAAAGAAAAGCAGTTGAGGAAGCAATAAACACTGGTAATTAGTAACTAGCAATTGAGGGCAAAAAATAATAGGCAGGGAACGGCTATTAAAAGTAGGTTATAATAATAGTAGATGCTGAGTAGATTCTTAGAAAGGATATTGTTTTTAATCCAAAGAAGATGGCTAAAAACTTATCTCTCGGCCGTTGATTTTACTTACAACGAGGTTTTGGATATAGGTTGTGGACGTGGTTGGTATGCTGAGCTTTTTCCGCAAAACTATACCGGTATTGATATTGACGCCGAGGCAATTGAATCGGCTAGAAAGGATTATCCCTATGCCGAGTTTGTCATTATGAGCGCCGATCGTTTGAGTTTTCCCGATGAAAAATTTGCTTTGGTGTTTTGTAATGCGATTCTGCATCATCTTGATGATGAGGGGGTAGCCCAAGCTTTCAAAGAGATGATCAGAGTTACCAAACACAACGGCAAGATTTTGATTATAGATATTGTATTGCCTAAAAAATGGCAATGGTTCGGTAGATGGGTGTTCAAATTAGATAAGGGCGCCAAGGCCAGAACTACTGACGGGTTAGTATCGTTGTTATCGCAAGCGGGGTTAACCACAACTTATATAAACGAAAAGCGTTTTTTAAATTTAGAAGTGGTCATTTTGGAATATAGGAGATAAAAATGATGTATATGAAGAGAGTTATAAATCTATTTGCAAGCTGTGATATATATGTTATAATATAGTGAAAAAATGATATAATATAAGCTATGATCAACAACGTGAATCAATCTAAAAATATTTTATGAAATTCAATCGGTTTACAATTAAAGCCCAAGAAGCATTGCAAAATGCTCAAGAATTAGCCGCTAAAAAGAATCATGGTGAGTTCAGAGCTCTTCATTTATTGTCGGCATTATTAGAGGATGGACAATCTTTGATTCAGCCTATGCTAGCTAAGTCCAATATTGATTTAGATGAGTTGAATAATGCAATAGAGGCCGAATTAAAAAAATTACCTAAGATTTTTGGCAATGCCAACGTCAGTCAGTTATATCTCTCTCAAGAATTAATGTTGATTTTAGATAAGGCGGGCAAGATTGCTTTATCTCAAAAAGACGAGTTTATCTCTTGCGAGCATTTGTTGTTAGCTATTTTAGAATCGCCGTCCAACGCCCAAAAATTGCTAGAAAAGATGGGTTTGCGCCGCGATGTTTTGATACGTATTTTAGCGCAGTTGCGCGGCTCAACCAGAGTTACCGATGAAACTCCGGAAAGTAAATTTCAGGTTTTGGATAAATACGCCATTAATTTAACCAATAAAGCCAAAGAAGGTAAATTAGATCCTGTTATCGGACGCGAGGAAGAATTGCGTCGCGTGATTCAAGTGCTTTCACGTCGTACTAAAAACAACCCTGTCTTAATCGGTGAGCCCGGAGTAGGCAAAACAGCCGTAGTAGAGGGTTTAGCTCAGAAAATAGTATCCGGCGACGTTCCTGAAACCCTTAAAGGTAAGGAAATAATTATGCTTGATTTGGGCTCTTTGATAGCGGGCACTAAGTTTCGTGGCGAATTTGAAGACAGATTGAAGGCGTTTATCAAAGAAATAAATAATTCCGCCGGTCGTCTCATCTTGTTTATAGATGAAATACATATGATAGTAGGCGCCGGAGCGGCTGAAGGAGCCGTGGATGCTTCTAATCTATTAAAGCCGCCATTGGCGCGTGGAGAGTTGCATGCTATTGGCGCGACCACTATCAGAGAATATCAACGTCATATTGAAAAAGATCCAGCTTTGGAGCGTCGTTTTCAGCCGATTATGGTAGAAGAGCCGAGTTTGGAAGATTCGGTGTCTATTTTACGAGGATTAAAAGAAAAATACGAAATTCATCATGGTTTGCGTATTAGCGATGACGCATTGGTAGAAGCGGTTAATCTATCGGCTAGATATATCACTGATAGATTCTTGCCGGATAAAGCCATAGATCTAATTGATGAAGCTTCGGCCGCCCGCAAATTGGAGACAGAGAGTTTGCCGAGAGAGATAGATAAAGTTCGCAGAGAAATTACTCGTTTAGAGATAGAGAAATCGGCTCTAGTAAAAGAAAATACCGAGAAGAGTAAAAAACGGTTAAAATCTTTAGAGTCAGAGCTTAAATCGTTCAAAGAAAAAAATGATGATTTGTCAGCTGTTTGGCATGCTGAAAAGATGGCTTTTGATAATCTTCACAACTTGCGAAAACGCATTGATGACTTGCGTAGGCAGTCTGAAGTATATGAGCGTGATGGCGATTTGGAAAAGGTGTCGCAGATTCTTTATGGAGAATTGCCGCAGGCGGAAAAAGAATATAAAACTTTTGAAAAGAAATATATTAATAAAACCAAAAAATCAAAAGACAAGAACCAAAAAACAGATGAGCATCAGGAATTTATCAAAGAAGTCGTAGATGCCGAAGATATCGCGGCCGTAGTTTCTAAATGGACCGGTATTCAAGTTACTAGGATTTTGGAGGGGGAGAGTGAAAAATTATCTCGCATAGAAGAAGAGTTGGGCAATAGAGTGGTTGGTCAGAAAGAATCCATTGAGGCTGTATCTAACGCGCTAAGACGCGCCCGCGCCGGCTTAGCCGATGAAAACAAGCCATTGGGCTCGTTTATGTTCTTGGGTCCGACTGGAGTGGGGAAAACGGAACTTGCTCGAGCTTTGGCTGAATTTATGTTTAATGACGAAAAGGCCCTAGTGAGAATAGATATGTCTGAATATATGGAGCGACATGCTGTATCGCGCTTGATCGGCTCACCTCCGGGATATGTCGGTTTTGAAGAAGGTGGTCAATTAACCGAAGTTATTAGGCACCGTCCTTATAGTTTGATTTTATTTGACGAGATTGAGAAGGGGCATCCTGAGGTGTTTAATATTTTGCTTCAGATATTAGATGATGGTCGTTTGACTGATGGCAGAGGTAAGACCATAAATTTCAAAAATAGCATCATAATCATGACTTCAAATGTCGGCAGTCAGTATTTTAAGGAGATATCAAATTTGGGATTCGCCAGCGTGGCTGATGGGCAAGCTAAAACCGACATTAAAGAACGTGAAACTAGTTTTAAGGGAAAAGTGATGGAGGAAATCAAGCATAGCTTCAAGCCGGAGTTTTTAAATCGCATAGACGAAATAATAGTATTTAACGCTTTGAGCGGCAGGGAAATTGAAGCTATTGTAAATATCCAGCTAGATAAAGTGAGAGAAAAATTAGCAGAACGTAATATCAAGCTGATAATAGATGCTACCGCCAAGAAGTACATTATAGAACATGGTTTTGATCCAGATTATGGCGCGCGACCGATAAAACGATTGATTCAGAAAGTTATTTTAGATAAATTGGCTGATAAGATAATTAGAGGCCAGCTTAAAGATGGCGGTCGGGTTAAGATTTCTTTCAAAGAGTCAGTTCTTAGTATAAACTGATAACCATGTCATTATCTCTGATAGGTAAAGCCCTGCTATTCGGCGGGTTGTTATTGCTTGTTAAGGTTAGCGCTTTTAGTTGGGGGAGTGTGGTTTTGTTTTTGGCAGTTTCATTATTCTTATATGGACAACCAATTTTTAACACATTCGTCTTTCTATCATCGTTTTTTGTATCGCTTTTATTGTCATTGGTAATTATTGCTGAAATTGATAATAGTTTTTGGCTGTCGCTAGCCATAATACTGATGGGATTTGTTTTTTATATAATTTTAGGATTAAAGAATCTGGTTTTGATACGGCGCAAAGAGTGGCATTATTTTTTACAAGTAATTTTGTTCTATTTATTATTTTTAATCCTCTTCTTTTCTAACGCGCTTGATTTTGAAGTTATAAAGATATCGGCAATATTTTTAATTTCTTTGTTGTTGATAAAAGAGCTGTTTGGAACTCAATTGCCAAAGACGGTTGGTCGCAGGTTGTTGTTCGTCTGGTTAGATTCTTTGTTAATAAGCCAATTTATTTGGTTTTTGTCTTTATGGCCAATTGGTTTTATAAGTTTAGCTACCATATCCATTTTGATGACGTTTTTATTAATAGATATAACATTGCGATATTGCCAAGACAATTTTAATCGTCGCTGGTTATGGGAGAGGGCATTAATAAGTAGTTTGCTAGTGACGATTATATGCCTCACCTCTAGATGGAGTCTCTAGTATAATAATTTTTATCGTTTAAAATCCTTCAATATATTTTGAAGGATTTTTAATTTAGCAAATCCGACACAGCTATTGGCGGATTGTGTTTAAGTCCGCTAAAATAATAAATCTGTTCAACGTTGTTGGAAATCTGAATTTATCTATAAAAATAATTTGATTAAATTGCCGATTTAGTTAATGAATGGGTGCCGAATAGATATGTTTCAACAAAAGTAAGAGGTTTATCAGATGTTTTCCAAAAACATTTTTATTTTAGATCACAAAC
>JAUYMR010000021.1 GCA_030698695.1 bacterium
CTTCTTTACGAACTGAAGTATTTCCTGGAGACCAATGGCCAACACCTGGACGTCATGAACTGGACTCTCTGCGCCGGTTCGCGCGGTACCGATGGCGGCGTGCCGCGGGTGGACTGGGACGGCGCCCAGCTCAGGGTGGTCTGGTGCAATCCCGAGAGTGCCAATGGCCCTCTGCGCGCTCGTCAGGCAGTTTCCTAACCCTTGTACCTTGTAACTTGTTCTCTTTGCCCCCATTCCAGCCCTGACTGGAATGGGGGTGTTGTTTTTATCGGAGGAAAAGTAGATAATAATCTTGGCTAATACAACCAGTCCCGTTTATCGTGGGATAATGGTTTGCCGATAGATTAGGAAACTGCTTACTAGACTCTAGTGTGGGTGTCGTCGGTTGACGGATGCCACAAAAAACAATCCAGTGTGACTGGTTAACGCAGGTGGTCTGTTCTAAGCCCACCGGTGATCTAGGCGGGGTTTAGTAAAAGAGTTCGCGCGATACCGATGGCAACGCGCCGAAGGTGAACTGGAACGACGACCAGCTCAAGGTGAACTGGTACAATCCCGAGAATGCCAATGACAATCTGCGCGCTCGTCAGAAGTTTCCGATAAATAAACCCAGCGCGGGTTTATTTATTTAAGTAGGCCAGCCAACCATTAGTCATCTTGGATATTTCCTGTAAACCATTCTCTAGTATTAAATATTGCTTGTCGGTTAAAACATGAATTTCGGTGGCAGTCCTAACTATTCTTTTTAAAACTTCTATCTTAATTCTAGCTAACATTAAGGAAGATTTTTTATTGGCTTGATTTTCAAAAGCCGCGGTTATGATTAACTCTAGGATTTCCAGGCAAAGATTTTCAATTTTCAAGAAAATACCAAAATGATCTCTTTTGGGGATTTGTTTGCCGAGAAGATACAGACTGCGATAAAATGTTGTAAGTTTATGAATCAGACTAATTTCCTGCGGGGGGGGGCGTTATAAGTCATAAAATTTTTGAGGAAATAATTTCGCCGAGAAATTTATATTTGGCTTGGTGCGAGTTTCGACGCGGCAAGAGAAACAGAAGAGATGTGCAACAATTTGAATTTAACTTAGAAGACAATCTTTGGCAATTGTGGCAAGAATTGAAAAACAGGACTTATCGATCATCGCCATATATTTCATTTTTTGTCAGCGACCCTAAATTGAGGCGCATCAGCAAGGCGGCGGTTAGAGATCGGGTGCTACACCAAGCGATATTCAGAATACTATATGATGTCTTTGATAAGAACTTTATTTATGATTCCTATGCTTCACGTTTCAGCAAGGGTATTCATTTGGCGGTATCCAGATTGGAAAGGTTTTTGTCGTCGGTTAGCCGCAATAACCGATATCCTGTTTTTGCTTTACAGTGTGATATCAAGAAATTCTTTGATTTAATTGACCACAATATTTTATATGGCCTGATAAGCCAAAAAATAACGGATACCGATTGTTTGCGATTAATAAAAATTATTATTACCAGCTTTGAAAAATCGCCGGGTAAGGGCTTGCCGTTGGGCAATGTCACCAGCCAACTTTTTGCTAATGTGTATTTGAACGAATTGGACGGGTTTATAAAGCACAAATTAAAATGTCGGTGTTATTTACGCTATTGTGACGACTTTATTATTTTGTCAAAAGATAGGCATAGACTTGAGGCGTTGATTGATGATACTAACCGCTTCATAAAAACCAATCTGCAGTTAGAAATCCACCCCGGGAAAATTAGTATTCGCAGTTATCTATCGGGTATTGATTTTCTGGGTTATGTTTTGAGACCGCATTACAGAGTTTTGCGGACAAGAACTAAAAGACGAATGTTGAGGTTGATAGGCAAAAACAATCACGTTTCATATATGGGACTACTACAACACTGTTGTGGTTATAAACTAAAACGGAAAGCTATGTTAAAATTAAGCTATGTTTGATATCGTAGCTATTGGTTCGGCGACTCAAGATGTTTTTCTAAAAGTTAGCTTCGCTTTAGCTGATAAGCCGGAAGTGCCATCTGGCAAAGCGATGTTTTTGCCGTTTGGAGAGAAATTATCAGCCGAAGATATTTTTTTTACTATTGGCGGCAACGCCGCTAACGCCAGCATTACTTTTGCCAGACAAGGGCTTAAGACGGCTTGTGTATCCAAATTGGGCAAAGATGATGCCTCCGAGATTTTTAAAAAACGTCTGAATAAGGAGGGCGTGAATTGTAAATATCTTGTTCAAACCGAAGATAGGCCGACTTCTTTTTCAGCTTTGTTGTTGCAAGATGGCGAGAGGACAATTATTAATTATCGTGGTGCCGCTAACTTATTTGCGCTAGATGATATCAATTTAAAGAAAATAAAAAGCTCTTGGTGGTATTTATCACTTTCTGGTGAATCAATTAGTATGTACCAGTCGCTATTAAAATATGCCAAAGAAAACAATATTCGTGTTGCATTTAATCCTACTGGTTACCATTTGAAACACAATCGCCAGGAAATTATTGATTCATTATCAGATTTAGATTTTCTGGTAGTGAACGAAGGCGAGGCCGCTGAGTTGCTAGGCGAATCATTTTCTAGAGAAAAAGAAGAAGACGTCTTCAATCGTTTAGATAATTTAATGCCGGGAATAATAGCTGTTACTAATGGAGATAAGGGCGTAATGGTTTCCGACGGAAAGTTTGTTTATAAAGCCGGTATATTTTTAGAGAAAGAAATTATAGATCGTACCGGAGCTGGCGATGCTTTTGGTAGTGGATTCGTGTCTGTTTTAGCTAGAAATGGCGATGATTATAAAAAATCGGAAATTATCAAAGAGGCGATTCGTTTGGCTTCAGCCAACGCTACGTCCGTAGTTGAAAGTTTGGGAGCCAATGAAGGTATTTTAACCAAAGAATTGTTTTTAGATCCCAGATGGACTAATTTTGATATTATTCAGAAATCATTATAAGCCTAATGAATTCATATCACGAAAAAATAGCTAGAATACTTAGAATAGACAAACACTGTTTGGTTGATTTAGAAAGAAATCTTGAAAGAGCTACCAGTAAGGTGGGAATATTTAAAAAAATATCCGATGAAAACGAAGAATTAATAGCCAAACGTTTGGATCATTTAGGTTTGGCCAGGCACACATCAGCTGTAGATGTGTATGATGCTTTAATCAGTAAGGTTGAGGCCGATGACGTAAAACTATTTCAATTTATGAAATTGGAATCGTTAAGCATCATTGAGGCGGCTCAAACTGTTGTAGATTTCGTCAAAAAATTGCACCCACCCCAAAAGGGTTATTTTCTCAAGATAGAAAAAGCCAGACAATTTTTAATAGCCGAGCCGCCTAAAAAGATATTAATCGCTTTAGGTTATCAGACGGTGGAGGAAATGTTGGCTAAAGAAGATATCTTAGAGGTTTATAGCGCCATACGTTTTTTGGAGGATCCTGGGTGGCTCAATAATGTATTTTTCAAACAATATGAAAGTCTAACGCCTGATGATTTTGAAGAGAGACAGATTGAATTGAAAGCGCTAAATATCAAATGGGCCAAGGCCGCTGAACGTTTTGTCGCCAAGAAGTATCATAACGTCAGCCATCTAAAAGAATTGGGAGTGATATTTATCATCCCGATATTTTTAGGCATTTCCGGAGAGACTCTAAGATTATTGAGTTTATTAACTCATTATTTGAATGAAGTTTCTTATTATGCCGATTTATTTAAGAAGCTTAATGGCAAATCTCAAGATTTCGCGCTTGGTGTCATCTCGTTGTTGCGTGGAGATGTTATCAGCGAGAAGTTGCCGGAATTATGCATAGAAGCCAAGCGTCCCAGGTTTTTGGTGGTGCAAAGATATTTGGCCAAAGATGATGAGAATGATTGGCGTCTTTCTGAGCCGCGCGTCAATCCGGAGGCATTGCATTGGCAGAGGGCAGAAGGCGATATTTCCAAAGTCAATTATATATTTCCGCAATTTCATAATGGTTTGGATTTTTGGAATAATTTGGGATGGGTGGGGGACTTTTTCCCAACCAATGTCGGAGTGGATATACTGATAAGTTTTAACATAGTGGACACCGTCATGGCTTTGGTGAAACAAAAGGAAATGATAAAGTATCTATATCATCATCAAGAGGCCTTATGGAATAAAATTTTTATTGAATATTTTAGTCTTGAGAAATTGGAAAAAATGAGCAAGAACAATATTTTGAAAGGCTGGTTTGAGGTATAATCGTTACAATGAAATCTTTAAAAGAAATAATTGCCGCTGCCAACGAAAACAAAATAGCGATAGGACATTTTAATGTTTCTGATATGGTTATGCTTAAAGCCGTTTTTGAGTCTGCGCGAGAATTAAATACGCCGGTGATTATCGGAACCTCTGAGGGCGAGAGGGATTTTATTGACCCATATCAGGCGGTATTTTTGGTGAAGAATCTGAGAGAGAGATATAATTTCCCTATTTTTATCAACGCCGATCACACACATTCATTGGATAAAGTTGAAGAAGCGGCCAAAGCCGGTTATGATGCCATTTTGTTTGATGGCGGCAAATTGTCGTTAGATGAAAACACAAAGCAGACGCAAGAAGCAGTTAAAATGGTCAGATCAATTAACTCAAATATTCTAGTGGAAGGGGAGATGGGTTATATCGGTAGCGGATCTCAATTGTTAAAAGAATTGCCGGCGGGCGTAGCTATAAAACAAGAAGATCTTACCAAGCCGGAAGATGCCCGAGTTTTTGTTGAGACAACCGGAATTGATATATTAGCTCCAGCTGTGGGCAATATACATGGCATATTGGTAGATGTGGAAAATCCGCAGCTTAGTATAGGGCGCATCAAGGAGATAAAACAGGCGACTGGAGCGCCATTGGTGTTGCATGGCGGATCAGGAATCGGCGATAAAGACTTTTCTGATGCCATTGCCGCGGGTATATCGGTTATTCATATCAGCACAGAGATGCGTTTAGCTTGGCGTAGGGGCGTGGAAGAATCTTTAAGGCAAGACGCTGATGAAGTAGCCCCCTATAAGCTTATGGGAGGAGCTATTGAAGAAATTAAGAAAGTCGTTTATAATAGATTGAAACTATTCAATAGACTCTAGTTAATTAGTCAATTGGTTAATTAGTTAGTCGGTATTCATAAAAAACCAGTTAAGATATTGGCGTAGAGATTAGTAAATAAAATATGGAATTAGTTGTACAAAAAAGAGAAAAATTCGGCAAGAAGATTAATCAACTTCGCAAAAGCGGCTTTATTCCGGCAGAACTTTATGGTCATGGAGTAGAGAACTTGCATTTAGCCGTCCAGGTTAAGGATTTTGCTAAAGTTTTCAAAGAGGCCGGAGAAAGTTCAATCGTGGACTTATTGATAGATGGCGAAAAAAGACCGGTATTAGTTTATCACACATCTTTTGATCCTGTCACCGATGATGTTACTAGCGTTGATTTTTATCAAATCAAGCTTGATGAAAAAATCAAAGTTAATGTCCCTCTTAGTTTTATCGGAGAATCGGTAGCTATAAAAGAAGGGGGCGTTTTGATAAAAGCGATGCACGAATTAGAATTAGAAACTTTGCCGCTAAATATGCCACATTCCATAGAAGTAGATTTGGCTAGAATTTCCAGCATTGGTCAAAGTATTTATATTAAAGATTTATCATTGCCTGACGGTATCAAGCTTTTTGTTGACGATAACACACCAGTGGCTACGGTTGTCGCTAGAATCACCAAAGAACAGGAAGATGCCATGGTTCAGGAATCTGTTGACGTGAACGCTGTCAAAGTAGAGTCTGAAGAGAAAAAAGCCGAAAGAGAGGCAGATAAACCAGTTGAAACTTCGGAATCTGGCGAGACCGGCGCCACTCCGCAAAAATAACTTTCAGGGTTATAATTAGCTTATGGCTAAAAAACCGCGAGTTTTGGTTGATATTAAGACTCCACGGCTAAGAATATTCAAAGATAGGCCCCTACAAGTTAATCTCTTCAAGCATAAGACATTGAGGTTGCCGATTTTTAGCGTCTTAAAAATATTAGTCTTATTGTCGGCCGCCAGCTCTATGATTTTTGGTTCGGTATTGGCGCCGATCAACCACAGCCAATTATTGGCGGCCCAAAACGATGACGAGCGTCAAGCATTGGAGAATCAGTTGGCCGATTTAGAGTCGCAAATTGCTCAATATGAAAATACGATAGAAAGTTATAAGAAGCAGGGCTCAACCCTGCAGGCGGAGATAAATCGCTTGAATGCCGAAATTAATAAGATAAATCTACAAATAAAGGCAGTCAATTTGTCATTATCTAAATTGAGCGATGAAATTGTTGAAAATAACGGAAAAATCAAAGATATTGAATATAATATAAGTCTCAATAAGGACGCCATTACAAAATCAATACAAAATATTTATGAAAATGATGATTTAAGCTTATTGGCAATTTTGATAAAAAATTCCAGCCTTTCCGAATTTTTTGGCGATATTAATAGTTGGTTTGAAGTGCAGGATAGCTTGACTGTCACATTGGAACGTATCATAAATCTACGTTCGGAATTATTAGATGAAAAAGAAATATTGGCTTTGAAAAAAAGCGATGTAGAATCGTTGAAGACGTATCAGGACGCGCAGCGTAAAAATTTGGCCAATATAAAATTAGAGAAAAGTGATGTTTTGGAAGAGACCAAGGGCCAAGAGTCTAAATATCAATCTTTATTAAAAGAGAAACAAAAAACTGCCGCTCAAATTCGCAGCCAAATCTTTCAATTATTGGGCGGCGGCGAACTTTCTTTTGAAAAAGCTTATGAATTGGCTAAATTTTCCGAGCAAGCGACCGGCGTCAGGGCGGCTATGATATTAGCGGTCTTGGATAGAGAGTCAGCATTAGGACAGAATGTCGGCAAGTGCGATTATCAAACAGCTATGCATCCCACTAGAGATCTGCCGGTATTTTTGAAGATTGTCGCGGATCTTAAACAATCCGGTAAGGCCCCACCCGAACCCATTAAAGTCTCTTGCCCGATTAGATCGGATGGCGCCTATGGTGGAGCTATGGGACCTGCTCAATTTATACCATCCACTTGGGGTATGTACGCGGCTAGGATAGTTTCTGTTACCGGTAGCAGTCCGGCTAATCCTTGGAGTAATGCCGATGCTTTTGTGGCTACTGGTTTATATCTCAAAGATGCCTACAATTCACAGGCGTGCATTGATTACAGCAAGATTATTCCCAGCGACGCGCGGACTCTTAGAGAGCGTTGTGCCGCCGCCAAATATTATGCTGGTAGTCGTTGGTATACCTATCGTTGGGCTTACGGCGAGCCGGTAGTTAAGCGCGCCAATCAGTTCCAAGAGGATATAGATATCTTAAATTCCTAAAAATAATTATAAATATTAGTTGATTGTTAAATTTAAAACCCCTTGCTTAGGCAGGTGTTTTAAAATGATTATAATTGGTCAATAATTATTTATCTTTTTGGCTTTTCCTGATTTTTTTCAAAAGCATATCCAAATCACCGCCCAATACATTTTCTATATTATGGACCTTAACGTTGAATCTGTGGTCTGTTATTCTATCGTCGGGGAAGTTATAGGTACGTATTTTTTCCGAACGGTCAGCTGTGCCGATTTGTGATTTACGATCGGCGCCAAATTTTTGAGCTTCGGTTTCTTTTTGAGCTTCGTATAGCTTGGATCGCAAGATAGACATGGCGGCTTCACGATTGGCGTGTTGTGATCGTTCGGATCGTGAAGAAATGACTATACCGGTTGGTTTATGTGTAACTCTTACAGCAGTTTCTACTTTGTTGACGTTTTGGCCGCCGGGACCACCAGCGCGCGAAAACGATACTTCAATATCATTAGGATTAATAGCTAATTCTTTAGGTTCTATTTCTGGCAATATAGCTACAGTGGCGGTAGAGGTGTGTACGCGACCAGATTTTTCAGTGGCCGGAACTCTTTGCACGCGATGTACGCCAGATTCCAATTTTAAATCTTGATAGACATCGCTACCAGTAATTTTTCCTACGAAAGTTTTATAACCATCCAATGATGTTTGATTGCTATCAATCACACTAAATCCCCAGCCCTTTTTGGTGGCATAGCGTTGATACATGCGTACAAGATCTCCTGCGAAAATTGCCGCCTCGTCTCCACCAGCTCCCGCCCTAATTTCTAGAATCACTTTATTCATAATTCAAAATTCAAAAATAGCGCCTGCCTGCCGGCAGGCAGGGCTTCGTCACCGCCGGCTCCGGCTCTTATTTCTATAATAATTTTATTAGTCATAGTATCTAATTAAGATAGCAGACCTTGACATTGAAGTAAAGAATTGCTATTATTTTACCATTCCAGGCATTGGTGCTTGGTATGCCAGCCACGGCATTAGTGGTATGCACTTTTACAAGGAGGATGACGATGCCCAAACCGGCATTGATCACCAGCCGAGACCCGAAAGGTCTCCACGCAGTCGGCCTCTTTGAGGCCGCCTACAACAAGTCCAAGCTCGACGAGGCACGCGCACAGCGGCTCAACGAACGCGGTGGCGAACTGCAGGACGGGATCGCTAAGCTCATCGCCGAGCTGACCGCTGAACTGACCGACATCACCCCTCCCCAAGGCGGCCGGACCTACGACCTGTCCGTCACGGTGGACGAGTCCCGCAACTGGCGGGAAGCGATCAACACTGCCGGTCCCGACACCTCGAGTAACAACAATGTCTGGAGGGTCGGTGATTGGTACCCGACCCAGAACGTC
>JAUYMR010000001.1 GCA_030698695.1 bacterium
TTTTCGGTGGAGATTTCGCGACCTAGGAAAATCATTTCCTGTGTTTTGCCGAAAGTCATAGGTCCTAATTTTTCGCTCATGCCGTAGCGCATAACTAAATTGCGCGCCAAATCGGAAGCAACTTGAAGATCATTGGAGGCGCCGGTGCTGATATCACCAAAAATTTCTTTTTCAGCCGCATATCCGCCCATAGCGGTAGCCAATTCCGCCAAAAATTGTGATCGGGTGTGCAAGCGAATATCTTCACTTGGTAATTTGAGAGTATAGCCGCCAGCCCGTCCACGGCTGATGATAGAAACTTTGTGAACCGGATCGGCATTTTTTAAGCTAGCAGAAACCAAAGCATGTCCGGCTTCGTGGTAGGCGGTCATTTTTTTCTCCCGATCCGAGACAACTCTATTTCTTCTTTCGGGTCCAAGGATAACTTTTTCAATAGATGGTAAAAGCTCGGACTGACTGACCACTTTTTTATTTTTACGCGCTGCCCAAATAGCCGCTTCATTGACCAAATTGGCCAAATCGGCGCCGGAGAAACCAGGAGTGCGTACCGCTACTATATGTAAATCAGCATCTTTATCCAATGGTTTATTTTGAGTGTGAAGTTTGAGAATGGCTTCACGATCTTTAATATCTGGAAGATCCAAAACTACGCGACGATCAAAGCGCCCCGGTCTTAATAACGCTGAATCTAGAACATCGGGTCTATTTGTCGCCGCCAATACGACAACTTGAGTATCTCTATCAAAACCATCCATTTCAACCAATATTTGATTAAGGGTTTGTTCGCGTTCGTCATGACCACCACCTAATCCGGCGCCGCGTTCGCGTCCCACGGCATCAATTTCATCAATGAATAAAATGGCCGGCGCCGCCTTCTTGGCAGTAGCGAAAGCATCGCGGGTACGCGCCGCGCCGACTCCGACAAACATTTCTACGAATTCTGAGGCAGAGATATGAAAAAATGGAACTTTAGCTTCACCAGCCACGGCGCGAGCTAATAATGTTTTTCCTGTTCCGGGAGGACCCATAAGCAAGACTCCGCGAGGGATGCGGGCTCCCATATCTAGATATTTTTTAGGATTTTTTAAAAAATCCACAACTTCAATTAATTCTTGTTTAGATTCTTGAAGGCCAGCGACATCTTTAAAACTTATTTTATCTTTGAATTGAGCGAAAAGGCGGATATTAGCTTTGCCAAAAGTGAAAGCTTGGGAAGCGCCAGATTTGCCTTGTCGGAAAATAAACCAAAAGATGCCGATTATTATAATAAGAGGCAGAATCGTCGGTATAAGAATGCCGGCCCAGAATTGAAAACCAGAATCGTCTTTGACTTCTATATTGATTGTTTGTAAAGCGGTGTTTGAAACTCCATAATTTCGCAAAGTTTCAGTGAGGCCGCTCTCGGGTTCTTTTTTAGCAACAGCATTAGTGCCATCAGCTAGTTCAATATTTAAGGTTTCGCCTTGGATAATTATTTTAGCGACATCGCCGCTACTTATTTTAGCAACTAATTGGCTAATGCTGAGATCTTGTGCTGGCGCCGCACTATCCATCAAAGCCGAAAAAACCATCGTGATTATAATTAGTGTTATAATGGCCAAGGCAATATTTTTATATAAAGCATTCATGTTCGTCTAGATTTATTATAGGGTAAGTTATATAATATATGCAAAAGGTTGTGATGGCAATTGTTGACTAAATGAAAAGATTCTTTACTATAATCATAATATCCATAGTAATAGTCGGCTTGATAGCCGCTTATGTACCGATGTTTTTTTAGATAGCGTGTTGCTAATTAATGTCGCGGGCGTTGTATAGTGGTAATACGCGACCTTGCCAAGGTCGAGCCGGGAGTTCGATTCTCCTCGCCCGCTCCAGAATGAATACTAGAGCCAAACTAGCCGGTTCTTTATATCGTCGGGTTTTGAAACCATGGCTTTTTATTATAGACGCCGAGAAAGTGCACAACGTCTTTACTGATCTAGGAGAGAAATTGGAAAACAGTAATTTGATTTCTTGGATGTTTGCCGGCAAACAATCCAATACTAACAAGAGTGTGTTGGGGATAGAATTTTCTAACCCCGTCGGTTTAGCCGCCGGCTTTGACTATAATGGTCGTCTGGCTAAGGTGGCCCGACAAATTGGTTTTGGTTTTAATACTGTCGGGACAGTAACGGCCAAGCCATATGGTGGCAACCCCGCGCCTCGTTTGATTAGATTACCTAAGTCAAGATCAATCTTGGTAAATAAGGGGTTTAAATCAGAAGGGGCGACAGCGGTTGCTAAAAGATTAGACGTGAAAAACTTAACTGATCACACCGTAGGCATCAGCGTAGGCAGTACTAATATTCCGGAGATAAATTCCATCTCCAAGGCCATAGATGATTATCTATTTACTTTTGATATTTTTAGAAATAAGCCGTATGTGAAATATTTTGAACTTAATATCAGTTGCCCCAACGCGGCTATGAGCGAATCGTTCGGTGATGAGAAGAATTTTAAGAATTTAGTTTCGGCCGTAACTGGTTTGAATATCCATCAGCCGATTTTTGTAAAAATGTCTAACGAAATTGAATATAGCAAAGCCGATGCTTTGGTTAGATCAGCTCTAAGCTGGGGCGTTCGTGGATTTATTTTTTCTAATCTAATAAAAGATCGTAACAATTCTGCTTTAGACAAAGGCGAGCTAGAAAAAATAAAATTTTTTAAAGGCAATTTTAGCGGGCAACCAACTTTTGTTGGCTCCAATAATTTGATCGCTCATGTGCGGCATGAGTTTGGTAAAGATGTCGCCATTGTTGGTTGTGGCGGAATATTTTCACCAGCCGATGCGATGGCCAAATTTAACGCTGGGGCTGATTTAGTACAGTTAATTACAGGCATGATTTATCAAGGCCCCCAGCTTATTGGCGAAATTTGCAATGGATTAGATCAGAGACAACGTTCCTAATTTTCAAATTCAATTCAGTTATCGGTTGGCTGTCGTCCAATTCCATCCATTGTTTGCGGGGGATGAATTTCTTATAAAAATATTTGAAACCGGCGTGGACTTTTTTATTTCTCGCCGCGGCGGTTTTGGTAGCACTGGAAAGAGTTAGATATTAACTGAAATCTTTTTTGTAAAAATCTTTTTAAGGGTATATTCAATCGTAAAAAATATAACAAAGGAAGCTATAACTACATAACCCATGTGTTTTATTAACCAACGCAACCCCGGGTCGCCGGCTATCAATCCTAATAGGGCGCTTAACAGAGACATGGCGCCGATCCAAAGAACGGCCGCCGCCAAATGAATGCGTATAAATTTTTTAATTTCCAAACCGTGCCAGCCCGCTATTAACGGAGTCAAACGATTTACGTAATATAAAAATTTAGAATAACAAGCCAAGCGTGGGTAGCGACTCATAAAATTTTCTGAAAGCCAACTGTGCAATCGGCTAAATTTATCAGATAGAAGAAAGCCCAACTTGGTGGCGCGCGTCCATCTGCCGAGATAATACCAAGCTATATCTCCCAAGATAACCCCGATAAATATAGTTAATAAGAACCATGGCCACGAAAGATGGCCCTGCAGGGTTAATATGGCGCCGGTTAAAAAGAAGACCTCTCCTTCTATAAACATACCTCCAAATAAAATGGCATATGCCCAAAATTGATTATGTATAACAAATATCTCTAAGCCAGACATTTTTTTATTATACTCTGAAAATGATAAAATCCAGAGCCAGTTGACTTTTAAAGTAGTCCTTCGTATGAAATTCCGGGACAAATTATAAAAACCCCATGAGGGTTTTTATAATTTGGGTGCCTAACGGGAATCGCCCCTCGCAGTACTCTGCTCGGAACCTACGGCGCCACTTCGGCGCCTGCGGCCCGCGGTCCGATTCGCCAAACATATCAACATAAAAAAAGAACGCCCTTATACAGACCTGCTTTTTTATGGGGTCCTATTCCAAATAACTTTATAAAGCTCCTTTCGGACAACAATTACATGCAAAGCGTGGCTACACAACTGGCTTTCATAAAAGATTTGCAAGAATCAGAGCTCGCGGAAATGGCAATGTAATTTTGCGTTTTTACGCAGGATAAACCAATTCCTAACATCATTATACCAAGCCACGAAAAAGTGATAAAACACTCATTTTCCTATATAATTGAAAATATGAACGCCATAAACATTTATTGCGATGAAAGCAACCATCTTGAATCAGATGGTGTTTCCACCATGGTGCTTGGTGCTGTTTATGGCCCTGTAGAGAAAATAAAGATTGCAAACAAACGATTACGAGAGATTAAGGCAAAGCACAAAATATCGCCCGATACGGAAGTTAAGTGGGTTAAAGTGTCTCCAAACAAGGTGGCTTTCTACCTTGATGTAATTGACTATTTCTATGACAACGATGATTTACACTTCAGAGCTATCATCATAAACAAGGAAACTTTAGACCATAAGGGCTTTAAGCAAACCCATGATGATTTCTACTACAAGATGTATTTTGAACTTTTGAGTAAAATACTTGACCCTCAAAACAAGTATTGTATCTATTTGGACATAAAGGATACGCAAGGGAGCAAGAAAGTGAGAAAACTGCGCGAGGTGCTTTCAAACAAAATGTATGATTTTGACGAAAATATTGTCCAGCGTATTCAACT
>JAUYMR010000032.1 GCA_030698695.1 bacterium
CGCCAAAAATCAATCGGCTAAAGCCGCTTTAGCCGTTCAGGAAAGTTCGTAATATACGCCTTTGCCTGTGTTGCCAACCTGCCTAACTGCGCCCTCGGTCTCCAGCTCATTCAGGTAGTTAGTGACTGTGGCATCTGATACGCCCAGGAGTCGCTCAAAATCATCGTTTGCGGCTCGGCCGTGCTCTTTAAGGTATTCCAGGATGCGTTCCTTATTTTTCTGCTTTTTGCCTTGCTGGCGGTAGTTTGTGGCTTTTATGGCTGGCGCGGACTTGGGCCGTGGTTTTAAAAGCCATGCGATTGCGAAACCAAGGACAATGCCAGAAATCAAAACAATTAAAGGGTTCATATGTGGTGTTAACAGCATTTTGTAGGTCCATAGAAACTGTATTGCGCCCCTTATAGAGTATTCCTTTTAACCCCAAAAATCAAGCTAATTTCTCTAGGTCATCGTCAATAGCCCTCAAGTCAGAAAGTAGGGGATTATTGGATTGGCTTAGTCCATTGATCAGTGCTTTAATCACTGACCGATAATTCGCAATTAAGTCAGCTTTGGGAGCATTAAAGCGCCCGAAAACCGCTTCGCCGTCGCTTTTATAATCGGCCAATATTTCTGACACATTACTAATAACATCAGCGGACTTAACGAGCAGAGAGGGGACATCCATAGTTTTTATATGTTCCAAAGCTTTCTGCTTGCGTTCTTTCCATGGCAAATCTTTATTAGGTTCGGTGACGCTGGCCACCAGCGCGCCAACAACCAGTCCAAAACGTTCGTCTAACATGGCACGCGTCACTTTGTGATCTTTATGGCTATCTTCTATGGTGTCATGCAGTAGGCCGGCGATAACGATATCCTCGGACGCGCCGGCGTGGGCCAGGATAAGCCCGACCGTGAGCGGGTGGGTGATATAGGGAATATCTTTGCCTTTGCGTTTTTGCTTTTGATAAACCTCGTGGGTCTTTGTGGCAAATTTTATGGCATTTTGGATTTTAGATAAGTGTTTCATAGTTTAATTGTTAGCATTTCTAATGGGATTATAGCTCACAAGCTACTAATCCATACTCTTTATCAGGATCAAGTGTTTCTATACATTTTATTAAGTCATTATACTGATTGATTTGACGCTGAAAATACTTTTGATCTTGCCTCTCAACATAGCCGCTATAAAATTCTTCCACAAAGGCCTTAATTTGTTTTTTAGTGACTTTGGCGGTATAAGATCCCCAGTCAGTTCGCGCGCCGTTTAATTCGCCTTTTTCGATTTTTTGAATTAGCTCACAAAAGGGAGCAGGTAGGGGAAAGTAGGGGCTAATCATTTGTGGAATATTGTTATTATAGTTTCCATTTTCCCAACTAAAATTAGGGCTACTTAAATTACCAATATATACATCGAGATAGGACATATTATTGTTTTTTTAATGTATTGCTTTTTTGGGGCTCCTGTTGCCGGTTAGGCAAACAAAAAAGCGACTAAGAGATTTAATCAAGCTCGACTGGCTCGATGAAATCTCCCAACCGCTTTATTTCCGCCAAAGGCGGACAGAGGCCAGTCATTTATATCATATGGCGCCCCGCAGATTTCCCAGGTTGCCTATTTGCCCGGACTAGGGGCAAAAGATATAAACGGCTCGATAACTGATCGAGCTGCAGATTGTTATTACAAGGTACGCCTCTAGTATATCATGATTGTGGAAAAAGTCAAAAAATCCGCCCCATCAGCAGACAAAACGCCTAAACAACCTCAATTTTTGCTGTGGCTCAAATGGTGTAAATGAGCCGCAAGCGCGGCTCAAACTGAAGCATAGATTGAGCCACAGTCAGTTGAGGGGTTCGTATCTGGCGTGGCGGGGGTGGCCGGTGCGTTTGAGCTGACCGCTTTTGACTAGGGCAACCAGATACCGCGTTGCAGTGGCATCCGAGACGCGGAGGAGCTTTTGCACATCGTCATTGGCAATATTGCCGCGTTCGCGGGCCAAAGCCAGTACCTTGTTCAGTTTTTTGCGCTTTCGGAATTGGATCTTTTCCCTTGCCTTGATGAGTAGGTGGTGTATTGCGCTGGTTGGGGTCGGTGGCTGGGCTGAAACCTCTGGTTCGGCCTTAACTGTAGGCACAGATGGCCCTGGCTTGGAAGGTTCGGGAGCTGGCTCTGCTTGGGGATCAAGTGTCGGTTCAGTTTTGGGTGGTTCGCTAACTACCGGTTTAACGATTGCAGGAGGTTCAGGCGGTGGGGTTTGCGGCGGTGCCGCTTGTTCCGTTTTAGCGGGAGCCGTGGGCGGTTCCGTAACTGGCTCTTGAGTTGGTGGAGTTGGATTGTTGTTTTGCTGTTCCATTTTTTTAAATAAATTTTTCGGAGCGAAGCGGAGAAAACTCCTTGGTATTACCCCTCCCTAAATCCTAATTCTTGAAAAACTTATTTTATTCCTTATTTGAAAAAGTAGATGGAAAAATTATTAAGAAAAAAATTATTTTGCGCAACGTACCAGCGTATGCGAACCCGCCCTGGGCGGGTTGGGTGAGCATTTGCCGTCAGGCAAGCGCGAACCGCATACGCTGTGTTATATGATGTACGGGTTTTCCTGCATCCGCCTCCTCGGCGGATGGCTCTTAAAAAAAGAATCTGATTTTGTTTTTTTGTTTGGGGGCAAGGGGCAGAGGGGAACTAAAGGGGTGAATGCCCCTTGCCCCCAAACACCTTATTGTTTGTTTTTTTCCATTAGAAATAGATATTCATGATGTTTGTCGTCATTCTTTATCCATTCATTTGTCCAGCGCATTCCACCCATTACATTTACTTTGTAGTTAATTTCAACTGCTTTTAATAATTTTCCAGATTCGTTTATGATGTCATTTAGTTCTTGCTTAGTCGCTCTTCCTCCTGAGCTGTATGATAAAAGAATATAGCGAGATTTAGTTTGTTGAATTAGTTTTTTTAGAGCTTCCATGGCAATAAAAGATCCATTTTCGTTTTTTCTAAATTCTTCAAATACGGAAGCAGAAACTAAATCCCTCGTGTCTACTCTACGATTAACCTTTCCAAATAGCTCTGGTTTATCATTATTGATGACAGTCGTCCAAATATGATAATAAGAGGC
>JAUYMR010000037.1 GCA_030698695.1 bacterium
AATTGGGCATGTTGGACGCGGTTTCCAAATCTTACGGCACGGCGCATCTGCTTAACGATTTATCTTTTGCGGTAGCGGCTAAAACTGGCAGCGCTCAAGTCGCCAACAATACCCGCACCAATGCTTTTTTTGTCGGATACTTGCCGACCGAGACTTTGACACAAGCGGGAGCTCAATTAGATAAACAGATAGCCATACTGGTTTTAATAGAAGATTCACGCGAAGGCAGCCTAAACGCTGTGCCTATCGGTAAAGATGTTTTAGAATGGTATTACAATAATAGAGTATTAAATAGTGTATCTTCTGATGATCGGGCGTTTAACTAACCATTATGAATGAATTGCTGACAATTGTATTCGGCGCCACGCCGATAGGAGAAGTAAGGGCAGCTATTCCTTTGGCGATATTTGCTTTCGGTTTCTGGCCGTTGAAGGCATATTTTCTATCGCTATTAGGCAATCTTTTGCCGATTATGCCCGGATTGTTATTTTTACATCACGCTAGCGATTATTTAATGCATAAAAGTTATTGGGCGAACCGATTTTTATCATGGCTATTTCAATACACTCGTGATCGTCATCAACATAGGTTTAGTGAGCAAGAAATAGAACATCGTCACCACTGGAGTGAATCGTGGCGTTTTTTAGCGCTCTTTCTTTTTGTTGCCGCGCCATTGCCGCTTACCGGAGTCTGGAGCGGTATGGTGGCCGCTTTCGTGTTTGGTTTTTCTTTTTGGCGTTCAGTTTTGGCCCTATCTTTAGGAGCCGCCACGTCCGGTATGATCGTTTTAATAATTTCTTTGGGGATTGGGATTTTTTAAAGCTTTTTAAATATATACCCTTATCCAATGACGGGTGGGCGTATTCTGGATTTAGGGACAAAAATTTGTTAAACTTTCTTATATGAAAGTAGATGCGTTAAAAAAATCTTTTACTAAGGACATAAAGGGTGCTCAAGATGTTAAATCTTTAGAGGCGGTACGCATTAAATATCTGGGCCGCAAAGACGGACAACTTACGAAGATTCTGAAATCTCTTAAGAATTTATCCGTTGTTCAAAGAAGAAAGATCGGACCTGAGGCCAACGCTCTCAGGCAAGAAATAGAAAAAGCTTTAAATGAAAGGTTGGGAATTTTTGTTGTCAAACAGCAACATTTGGATATAGATGTCACTTTACCTGGTAAAAAAATACCGATAGGCCATCTGCATATATTGACCCAGTTAGAGAATGAAGTTCGTGACATTTTTAGCCGTCTTAATTTTTCGGTAGTTGAGGGTCCGGAGGTGGAAACCGAATATTATAATTTTGACGCTCTCAACATTCAATCAGGCCATCCAGCTCGTGATATGTGGGATACTTTTTGGTTGAATCAACCAGTTGTCGTGCCGACGACTGACAATGATAAAAAATTATTACGCACACATACCTCTCCGATGCAGATCAGATTTATGGAAAAGCATAAGCCGCCGTTTCAAATTATTGTTCCCGGACGCGTTTTTCGTTACGAAGCCACCGATGCTTCTCATGAAATAAACTTCCATCAAATAGAGGGTCTGATGGTCGGCAATGGAGTCAACTTGGCCAATTTTAAATATGTTATAGAAACCTTTCTCAGACAACTTTTTGGCGCCGATATTGAAATAAGATTCAGACCAAGTTATTTTCCATTCGTTGAGCCCGGTTTGGAAGTTGATATCAAGCTATCCAGCGGTCAAGAGAAATTAATAGCTAGTCGCAAATCTGAATGGTTGGAAGTTATGGGAGCCGGCATGGTTCACCCCAATGTTTTTAGGGCAGTTAGCTATGACACCAATAAAATACAAGGGTTTGCTTTTGGCGTGGGGTTGGAGCGTTTAGCGATGATCAAATATAAAATTGATGATATCAGACTATTTCATTCAGGAGATTTAAGATTTATTAATCAATTCTAACAAACAGCTCCTAGTTTTTAGTGATATCAACTTATAAATTAAAAGCTACAAGTTAAAACATATATGACTGAAAAATTACCGCCAGAATCGTCAAAAGAAAAGCAGTTGACTGATTTTAGAAATGAAATCAAGCTCTTTAAAGAAAATGAAACATCAACCGCGCATCTAGCTGATGAAAGTTTTGATGTTATGAAATTGACCGTGGAAGATATGAATTTATGGCGCAAAGTCAATGATAGTGCGACAACTTTAGCTGATTTAATACCGGTTATTGATGATCATGAGGCAAATATGAAATCTTTGTTATCAAAAATAGATCAGGGAGATATTACAGGTGATGAACTGGATGCTATTGAAGAGAGGTTGAGTGAGGAAGATAGAAATATTTTGAAAAGATTTCGCGATGGCGATATTCCCGAGGGTCAGATGGGGCGGTATAGAGATAAATTAAAAGAGATTATGTTGCCCAAAACAAGAACGGATTTTTTAGCTCTGATTCGTAATATAGCCATGAGAAAAGCCTACAAAGAATACAAGAATACAAGACCTAAGCAACAATCATGAAATTCTCATATGTTCTATTAAAAAAATTGGCGCCGAGGATAGAAAGTCCGAAGCAATTGGTTGAAGTTCTAACCGCCCATGCTTTTGAAGTGGAAGCTGCCGATGATAAAACTATAGAAATAGTCATTCCTGCCAATCGTTATTCCGACGCCGCTTCGCATTTTGGCATGACCAAAGTTGTATCGGCGATTTTAAATAAAAAATGGTCAGAGCCCAGGCCGCCAAAATTAAATAAAAAACCAAGATCAAAGGATTTTGCTATTAAAATAACTGATAAACCCCTTTGTTCTCGTTATAGCGGTCTTTACGCGGAAGTTTCCAAGATAGAGCCATCGCCACAATGGCTTCAAGATATTTTAGTCGCTTGTGGCCTGAAGCCCATCAACAACGTTGTTGATGTGATGAATTATGTAATGTTGGAAGTTGGCCAGCCGTTGCACGCTTTTGACGCGGATTTAATTTCGGGGCCGATTAATGTGCGTTTATCTAAGCGGGGAGAGAGAATCGTCACTATAGATTTACAAAGCGTTGCTTGTGACGGGCATCAGCTATTAATTACCGATGACAAAGGTCCATTGGCGCTGGCCGGCATCAAAGGCGGTAAACGTGCCGAGATTAATAGCAATACTCGTCGCATTATTGTTGAGGCAGCAAATTTCAACGCCGCCAGTATCTATAAAACATCGCGGGCGGTGAATATTATTACCGACGCCTCGTTAAGATTTAGTCATGGCTTAAGTCCGGCATTAGTTGAGAAGGCTATAAAAAGGACGGCAGATATGTTGAAAAAAGTTTGTAATGCTAAGGTTGGGAGTTGGTTAGATATTGATAATGCCCGACACAAAGCGGCTATTATCAAATTTGACGTTGATAAATTTAACAACTTAACTGGCTTAAAATTAAATCAGCCTACCTGTCTTCGTTATTTAAAAAATTTAGGGTTCGCCGTGAGTGGTAAATTAGTAAAAGCTCCCGTTGAAAGAATTGACATTAATATTTTTGAAGATTTAGTTGAGGAAATAGTCAATCTTTATGGTTATGATAAGTTGCCGGCCATTGCCCCGCAGATAGCTTTGATCCCTTCGGGCATGGAGGATCAATTGGTGTTAAAAGATAAAATCAGAAATATTTTGATTGGTTTGGGAATGAGCGAAGTTTATAATTATAGCTTTGTTAATCGTCAAGAGGCTCTAAATGATTCCAAAGTTTGGGGCGGGAAGCCCGTGTCTTTGCGCAATCCCATTAGTTCGGAATTTCAATATTTGCGGCCGAGTATGTATAGTCAGCTTCTGCAAAACATTAAGGATAATAGACGTTTTTACGATGAGGTTAGAATTTTTGAAATCGGTAAAATATTTCCGGAAGAAGGTAGGGAAATATTATCATTGGGATTGGCATTGGGCGGATCTAGCAAGATTTCCAGTTATTTTTTAGAGCTTAAAGGAATTGCTGAGGCGCTGTTTCAGGGGCTGGGGTTAACCGATTTCGAGATGGAGCCGTATCTTGATGGGTTGCGCGTGGAATCTGATCATAAAGTAATTGGATTTATATCAGGCCAAGTGGCGGAGTTTGATGTGGATAAATTAGTAGCATTAGCTAGCGCCGAAAAGGAATATCAGCCGCTATCCAGATATCCGTCAGTAATAAGAGATGTTTCTTTTCTGATTGATCGCGTAGTCAGAATGTCAGAGGCGCAAAATTTGATAGAGAATAGCAGTCATTTGTTGGTGGACGTTGATCTGGTTGATTGGTATGAAGATGATAAAACGACTCAAGACAGAAAGAGTTTGACTTTCAGATTGGTTTTTCAATCCGAAGACAGAACCTTAACGGACGAAGAGGTTGGCAAAGAAATTGAAAAGATAATTTCTAGTTTACAAGAGAAATACGGCGTGGAAATAAGATAGGCGGACTGTTGTTACGCGAGTCAAAATTTGTTATTATAAAATAGTCCAGACGGACTATTTTTATATCGCTTTTATGCCAGATAGGGGCATATCCGCAATGCGTGTTTTTCGTTAGATAGTCCAATGTTGTTAGCGAGTATAGTATTTTTAAACGAAACTATTGGATAAATAATAAAACCGAAACTGCTTCTTAATATGTCAAAAAACAATCAAAAACAAGTCAAAAATCAATCAGCTAAAGACGGTCAAGCAGCATCTTATGGCGCCAAAGACATCTATGTTTTAGAGGGCTTAGAGCCGGTTCGTAAACGTCCGGGCATGTATATCGGCTCTACCGGAGTTGATGGTCTTCATCATTTAATTTGGGAGGTGGTTGATAATTCTGTTGATGAAGCTATGGCCGGCTATGCCAAAAATATAAGAGTGGAGTTATTGGCAGACGGTAAGGTGTCAGTGGTTGACGATGGCCGAGGAATTCCGGTTGAGACCCACAAACAGACAAAAAAATCAGCATTGGAAACCGTTATGACTACGCTTCACGCAGGTGGTAAATTCGGTGGTGAATCATACAAAGTATCTGGAGGTTTGCACGGCGTCGGCATATCAGTTGTTTGCGCGCTCTCTAAGTGGATGAGGGCAGAGGTGAGACGAGACGGCGGAGTTTATGAGCAGGAATATCAAAGAGGCAAGCCCCAATATAAGATAAGAAAAATAGGCAAAAGCGACACTACTGGAACAAAAATAATTTTTGAGCCGGACCCGGAAATTTTTTCTACGATAGAATTTAATCGTAAAAAAATTATAGATCATCTGCGCCAGCAAGCGTTATTGACCAAGGGAGTAAAGATAGAGATTATTGATCATCGGGATAAAGAGCTTTTTTATCACGCCTTTTATTTTGAAGGCGGATTACTATCTTTTTTGAAATATTTAAATCGTAGCGAGAAGCATTTACAAGCCAACCCGTTTTATGTAAACAAAAATCATGACAATATGGAGGTTGAGGCGGCCTTTGTTTATAACAACGAAGTAGAGACTCAAGAGTTGAGTTTCGCTAACAATATTTACACTCCGGATGGCGGTATGCATTTGACTGGATTCAGGGCCGCCCTAACCCGGTATCTTAATGATTATGCTCGTAATAATGACTATATTAAAAAAACTGACGATAATTTAACTGGTGACGATGTTCGGGAGGGTTTGGTGGCTATAATTTCCGTAAAGATACGCGAGCCGCAATTTGAGGGTCAAACTAAGGCTCGTTTGGGCAATCCCGAGGCTCGCACAGCGGCGGAGAGCGTAGTCGGCGAAGCTCTTAAAGATTTTCTTGAAAGAAATTCTAGTGACGCGCGCAAGATAGTAGAGCGCGCGATTTTGACTGCTAAAGCGCGCAAAGCGGCCAAGGCGGCCAAAGAAACGGTTTTACGAAAGGGTATTTTAGAAGGGTTGACTTTGCCCGGCAAATTAGCCGATTGTAGTTCGCGCGATCCAGCTGAATCAGAATTGTTCATTGTGGAAGGTGATTCTGCCGGTGGCAGTAGTAAAATGGGGCGAGATCGCCGCACCCAAGCTATTCTGCCGCTTAAGGGCAAGATTTTAAATGTAGAAAAAGCTCGTATTGATAAGATGTTGGCCAATAAAGAAATTCGTTCTCTGGTCGTAGCGTTAGGGACCGCTATCGCCGAATCTTTTGATTTAACCAAATTGCGCTATCACAAAATAGTTTTAATGACCGATGCCGACGTGGATGGTTCCCACATCCGCACATTATTATTGACTTTATTTTATCGTTATTTCCCGCAGGTTATAGATGGCGGCTATCTTTATATCGCCCAGCCGCCGCTCTTTAGAATTCAACACGGTAAAGATGTTAATTATGTTTATCGCGAAGAAGATAAAAATAAGCTGACCAAAAGTTTCAGCCCCGACGTTAAATTAACAATCCAGCGTTATAAAGGTTTGGGCGAGATGAATCCCGATCAACTTTGGGAGACCACAATGGATCCGGCTAATAGACTGCTTAAAAAGGTTTTAGTTGATGACGCGGAAGAGGCTGACAGACTGTTTGATGTGTTAATGGGGGAGCAGGTTGAGCCGCGTAAGCGCTTTATAGAAGCGCACGCGCTAACGGTCAAGAACCTAGACATTTAATATTGTTATTGGTATTATTAACCATACATTCTAGAGACTACCAAGATTATGTTTAACAAAGTTACCTCATTTTTCCAGGAGTCTAGACAGGAGCTCAAAAGAGTTAATTGGCCGACTTTGGCCGAGACGCGCCGCTTAACGATAATTGTTATCGCTATTTCATTGGGCGTTGCGGCATTTTTAGGCATACTGGACGCCATCTTTTTATTAGGATTAAGCAGGTTAATTTCTTAAATACTATGGCCAAAGAAACGTCTAAAAAAGAAGATAATAAGAATATAGGTCGGCAATGGTACGCTATTCATACTTATTCTGGCTATGAAGACGCGGTAGCTAGATATCTTCAACAAAGAGTGGACTCGTTGGCTATGAATGATAAGATATTTAACATTATTGTTCCCAAAGAAAAGAAAATCAAAATTAAAAATGGCAAAAGGCGCGCCATTGAGGAAAAGATATACCCCGGCTATGTATTGGTTGATATGATCTTAAGCGAAGATTCTTGGTATGTGGTTCGCAATACTCCCAGGGTGACGGGCTTTGTCGGTTCTGATACCACCACCCCTCTGCCGTTATCTCAAGAAGAAATTGATTCTTTGATGAAACGCATGGGTAGCGGCGAAACCAAGTTCAATGTTGATTTACACCCTGGTGATATGGTAAAAATTACAGACGGCCCATTTAAGGATTATGATGCTAAAGTTTCTGAAGTTGATGAAGAAAAGGGCAAAGTTAAAGTTTTGGTAGCTATTTTCAATCGTGATACAGTCGTAGAATTAGATTCATTGCAAGTACAAAAAATATAAAAAGTTTATTAAGTCATAAAGTTAGCTAGCTATTAAGCAATCAACTCACTGACTTAGTGACTCAATAACTAAAAAATATGGCCAAACCAATAAAAACAGTTTTAAAATTGCAAATCGAAGCCGGTAAAGCCAATCCGGCACCCCCCATAGGTCCCGCTTTGGGCCAGCATGGCGTTAATATTCAAGATTTTTGCAAGCAATTTAACGATGCTACTAAAGATATGACGGGTGATGTTGTTCCGGCAGAAATTACTATCTATGAAGATCGCAGCTTTGATTTTAAATTAAAGACTCCTCCCGCTTCGGCGCTATTGCGCAAGGCCGCTGGCGTAGATAAGGGCTCCGGAGTTCCCAATAAGAATAAGGTTGGCAAGGTTACTAAAGCGGATTTGCGGGCTATTGCTGAAAGAAAAATGCCGGATTTAAATTGTGACGACGTTGAAGCGGCTATGAAAGTCATCGCCGGCACAGCTAAAAATATGGGCATTGAGATTATAGATTAGTTATGTGAAATAAATAGAAATGTTAGATATATTCGCAAAATAAAAAATACCCCCGGTTATCGGGGGTATTGGTTTTAGGCGATCTTATTGAAAAGATATTGGACAATTCTTTTGGCAATATCTGTTTTGGCCAATTGTTCGCGATGGCCAGTGTCAGTGGCGATGCGCAAACAGACATATGAATCGGCAATTTCTCGCAGGCGGTCTACTCCTTTGGGTCGCCACCTACTCAAATTAGTAATGGAACAGCCCTCTTTATAAACTCTGATTTGTTGCGTCTTAAATCTTTGAGTTTCGGCAAGGGGGATGATAATCACAGAGTGCTCCGGCAGGTTAAAGTTTTTTTCAATGTCTTCTTCGGCATCAGCAAGGCGTCTAGGGTTGCGATTAAAATACTTGGTCAGTTTTTTAAGCCGTCGCATACTAACCGAAAAGACGCTTTGCAAACGGTGGCCTTTTTCTATAACATCATCCTCTGGGAATTGTGTCGGTTTGATGGAAATTGCCACCCTGGGCCATTCTCGCGATCTGATTTTACGCATACTCTCAGCCACCCAATCTTGGCGAGAGTTGAGAATGGCGGCATCCAAATCCCCATCTACCATACTCCATAGACTGTCTTCGGTGAGCTCGTCATCTTTCATGAGGGTAAAGATTAGTTTTTGAATCCAACGATGTAAGACGGCGCTAGCGGGTCTGAGGTAGACATTTTTATACATATCTACATAAAATTCCTGGATATGCAAAGCGGCATCTAGCAAATCATCTTTATAGGGGACGACCAGTTCTCCATCTTTAAATGTTACTTTCCAAGGCAAATCTCTTAATTGAGGTCGGCCGCTGTCGGTTACGGCAGAGTCGCGCTCAAGATAGTCAAATTTTTCCGTGCCGAGATTTTTATCGTGTACTGCTCCAAAAAGCGGATCAGTGTGATTGAACAAATTTTGGATTCTTTCAAAATTACCACGACATTTTTTGATGGCCGGCTCTAATTCCTTCAAAATATTAGCGCCCCGTTCATCGTGGTTGATGTTTGTTACGGGCTCCACTACGTGAGAGTATGGACCGTGGCCGATATCGTGTACTAAGCCGAATATTTCAATATCTCGCGCCGTTTGACGGTCAACGACGCCTTCGTTTAACCAAATGCGCATACGTTGCCTAGTGCGTTCATAGGCGCCGATAGAATGGTCAAAGCGGGTGTGCTGCGCGCGTGGGAAAATCAAGAAACTCAATCCTAGCTGTCGTCTCAATCTTAATAATTGAAAAAGTGGATGATCAATAATGGGCGTGACTTCCGTACAGTCAATATCTCCCAAATGCGGGTCGTCGCGATAGATCATAGTTGCCTCCTTTGGATTGTCGTGTTAGCTATCAATGTTCTGTTTAAAACCTAACAGAACAAAATGGCATTGACAAGCTTTGATTCAACTGATAAATTCTAGCTAGCTATTTTTATAACAATTTTAGCAATAGAAAGAGGGCTCGCTCATGGTAAACAGAATCAGGACTCCCAAGGGAGGCAAAATTCATAAACTTACGGTGGATGTTGATGAATCTATACCTTGGAGAGATGCTATAAATTCTTTGTTTGAATTCAAAAGTAAATCCAAGCCCCCGAACGCCGCGTTAGAGGTTTCAGCAATTGGCGATAAGAAATATCCGGCGTTAAAAATATCGGGACAAAGAACAGTTATTTTAGTTGCTTTTGGTGATGGGTTTCCGCCAACGTCGCGAATTCTTGAATGGGTAAAGAATAATAATCTTCGATATACAACCCCGAGAACGATTTTTTCCATAGCCAGACAGCACAACAATCTTTGCGATACTTTGAGAATGGATAAAATGGGCATTGTTTCTTTGATGGCGTGCGATATTGACGGTCAGCAAAGAGTTTGCGATATTTGGTGGCGGAGGCATGAAAACAAAATCATTCGTGAACCCTATTTAAATTGGCTTTATCGCAATTGGGACCCATATTACTGGTTTGCGTTCATTGATAAATAATGGATTAAAATTGCGCCCCCCCTGTTGGAAGGCGGGGGTTTTTTATTCTGAATTTTCAAATAATTTTGTGATATAATTCTACTATGTCTAAGTATATTCCCACCATTGGTTTGGAAATACATGCCGAACTTAAAACTAAAACTAAGATGTTTTGTGATTCGCTTAATGATCCTTTTGAAAAGCATCCCAACACCAATGTGTGTCCGGTTTGTTTGGGGCATCCGGGAACGTTGCCGGTTATGAATAGGTCCGCCGTAGAAGCGGTTTTGAAGGTGGGTATGGCTCTTAATGGCGAGATACCCCAATTTTCTAAATTTGACCGTAAAAACTATTTCTATCCCGATCTGCCCAAAGCTTACCAAATTTCTCAATATGATCTGCCCTTGATTTTTGGCGGCATACTTGATGGGATTCGTTTGCGTCGTATTCATTTGGAGGAGGATACGGCGAGACTCCTTCACCAATTACCCGACAACCTAGAAGTTACAAGCTTAAAAGCCGCACCTGCCGGCAGGCAGGTGAAAGCTAGTTATGTTGATTATAACCGCGCTGGCGTTCCTTTGATGGAGCTAGTCACAGAGCCGGATATAAAAAATGCTGATCAAGCGGTGGAATTCGCTAAGGCGTTGCAGTTGATTCTGCGCTATCTTGAGGTTTCCGATGCCGATATGGAAAGGGGGCAAATGAGGGTAGAGGCGAATATCAGCATTCATTCAAGAGACGATGAATCTCTCGGTACTAAGGTGGAGGTAAAAAATATCAATTCATTTAGGGCCGTTCACGATGCTATTGAGTATGAATTGCAACGTCAACAGGAGGCGTTGGAAAAAGGCGAAACCATAAAACAAGAAACTCGTGGTTGGGACGAAAACAAGAAAAAAACCGTGTCGCAACGCAGCAAAGAAGAAGCTCATGATTATCGTTATTTCCCGGAAACGGATTTGCCACCATTGGATCTTAGCAGTTTTGCCTTGGGCGAACTTAAAAACTCCTTACCGGAATTACCCAAAGAAAAAAGAGCGCGTCTGATAATAGAATATGATCTTCAACCAGAGCAGGCAGTGGTCTTGGTCGCGGATAAAAAGGTGGTAGAATATTTTGAAAATGCCGTGTCCGAATTAAAAACTTTTATACCCAATGCCGGGCCGCGAAATTTTCAAACATTATTTAATTATTTAACCAACGATGTATTCGGTTTAATGGCAGAACGGGGGACGAGCATTTCCGAATTAAAACTTACTCCAGAAAACTTTGCCGAATTGGTAGCTATGGTTATTACTGAAAAAGTTTCCAGCCGCGCCGCCAAGGATATATTGCCTAAAATTTTAGAAAGCGGTGAAGATCCTCATGAATTAGTAAAAGCCGAGGGACTAGCGCAGGTTTCCAACGAAGATGATTTGACCTTAGTGGCTAAAATAATTTTAGAGCGTTACCCGAAAGTTGTGGCTGATTATAAAAAGGGCAAGAGCAACGCCTTACAATTTATGGTAGGCAAGGCCATGGCCGAACTTAGGGGCAGTGGCAATCCGGAAATTTTGCAAAAAGTTTTTAAGAGAATTTTAGATTCTGTATAAAAAAATTTGTTTACTAGCTCCACTACCCTTAAGGGTAGTGGAGCTAGTAGTGGGGGTTGGTAATTAGGAGAGGGGGTTTTAATCTGATAATGAACCTATTCAATTATCTCCAAAGCTTTTTTGGCCGCTTCTATTTCCGCATCTTGTTTTGATTGGCCCTCTCCCTGGGCAATAAGTTTTTCATTGAGGTAAGCACCAACAGTGAAAACTTTAGAATGGTCTGGGCCGCGCTCCTGCAGTACTTTATAATAAGGAGTCGTTTTAAGATCGGCCTGAGCTTTTTCCTGCAATAAGCTTTTAGCGTCTTTATAGAGGCCCTCTTTAATAACTTCATCTAAATGGGACATAATTGAATTATTAATCATTTTTTTAACCGGGTCATAACCGCTATCTAAGTACATCGCTCCGATAACGGCTTCCATGGCGTTGGCTAAAATAACATCGCGAGCTCGGCCAGTGTCTTTGGCTTCGCCTTGTGATAGCATCATAAATTTATCTAAATCCAGTTCACGCCCCACTCTGGCCATCATTATATAATTTACTAAGGCCGCTCTCAAACTGGTCATGGGTCCCTCTTGATAATCTGGATAACGATTAAATAATTCCTCGGTAGTTACCAATTCCAAAACAGCGTCACCCAAAAACTCCAAGCGTTCATTGTTGGATAATTTCCAATCGGGATTCTCGTTCAGATAAGAACGATGAGTCAGAGCCTCTCTCAATAAATTTTTATTCTTAAAAGAATAATCAAGTTTGTTTTCTAATTTGGATAGTTCCACGATATGAAAGTCACTGAGTCACTAAGTTATTAAGTCGCTGGGATGAATGTCAATGACTATCTAGCTAAATGACTCAATAATTATTAATTATTTTTTAGTTTTTGATTCCTACAACTGTTTAAATACCGTCCCCAATACGCCAGTGATGAATTTGCCAGAATTTG
>JAUYMR010000038.1 GCA_030698695.1 bacterium
TATTGGGAATTAAGTGATCTATTATCTGTACGCCCGGATAGTTAAGTTTTTGTTTTCTAAGACCATTATAAAACAAAGAAATGTTGTGCTGTTTATTGATTTGTAATATATTTGTTAGGATATTTCGAGTGTATTCTTCAATGCCAGACGCGGAACCTCTGCTCAAAACCCTAACATCAAAAAGAAAACGCATACTCCTAATATAATCCATATATTGCAACTTTCCCAGTTTTCGTTTATTATCAAATCTATGATTTCAGCAGAAATAGCAGAAAAAATAAAAGCCGGCGCCAAAATAAAAGTATGGGAAAAGATTAAAGAAGCCGACAAAACTCGTTTGAGTAAATTTGAGGGCTTGGTTTTGGGACGCAAACACGGTAAAGAATCTGGAGCTAGTTTTACTGTGCGCGCCACCGTTGCTGGCGTAGGCGTAGAAAAAATCTATCCCCTACACTCGCCGATGATTGATAAAGTAGAAATTGTCAGTTCTCCCCGCAAAGTTAGCCGTTCTAAAATTTACTACATCCGCACCCGATCCAAAAAAGAAACCAGACAAAAATTAGGAGCCTAACAAAAAATCTCCGCCAGTTGGCGGAGATTTTTTGATTTGAAAACATTGGCACGAGTGAAGTATAATCGGTTTGAGGCCCAGGTGGCGAAATGGCAGACGCATCACCTTGAGGTGGTGACGCCGAAAGGCATGGAGGTTCGAATCCTCTCCTGGGCACCAGAACAGAACTCAAAGGTTGACATTGATAAAATTGAACCATAAGATGGTGGTGTCAGGTTTTTGCACTTTTACAAGTCACTTTTAGGCTCGGAACAGCGCGCGGAGCGCAGGAGTAGATCATGATACCCAAAGTTTTGATAGCATCTATGGGCGGAACAATAACTATGGCGCCAGACAAAAAGGGAATTTTGAGACCAGTAATTAATGGTCAACAGCTATTTGAATTGATTCCTTCTCTGAAAAGATTTAAGAATATGCTACGCATCGAATATTACGAAATTGAAAATCTTGATAGTACCAATCTTAATCCTAGTCATTGGACTAAATTAGCTATGTTTTTAGCTGAAAATCGTAACAGATACGATGGATTTATCGTAACTCACGGCACAGATACTATGGCTTATTCTGCTAGCGCTATGGCATTTTCTCTTGGCAAGAATTTTGATCGGCCGATTATTTTCACCGGATCTCAAACTCCATTGCGCGTGCTAGGAACTGATGCCCCATTCAATGTTGAGAACTCTCTCATCGCGTTAGCTCAGGCAATTAAAGAAGATATTGTCGAGATCATGATCACTTTCGGATATAGCGTATTACGCGCGGTGCGAACTATCAAGATCAGTGAATCTGAATTTTGCGCCTTCGGCTCTCCCAGATTTCCCGAATTGGCACACATATCCGCCTCAGGAATTAACTTTGATAACAATTCATTCAGGAAAACTGGTGAAAAATTTACCCCTAAATTTCAATTCCGACGCGGCATATTGATTTTAGAATTGGTTCCAGGACAGGAACCTGGCATTATCATAGAAGCGATTAATTCGGGCAAATGTTGCGGATTAATCATGCGATCACATGGATCCGGCAATGTGCCCATTATCGGAGAATATTCGCTAATTCCAGTAATTCAAGAGGCTGTCAAAAAAGATATTCCCGTGTTGATCTCTACCAAGTTTGTCGGTGGACAAACAAAAGATATCTACGAACCGGCTCGCATCGCCATCAGAGCTGGCGCCATACCTACCGGAGATATGACAGATATTGCGTCACAAGTTAAATTCATGTGGGCGCTTGATCAAGGCGTTAGAAAAAGACAACTGTTACACGATTTTATTCATAAAGATTTTGTCGGCGAGATTACTGAGGAGAAAAAGAAATTGAATTAATATAATATGATGGCTTCATTCCGGGATAGCTCAATAGTGAAGCGTCCGGCCGTTAACCGGATGAATATGTCCCGCCGAGCAAAGCTCGGCGGTTTTTTATTAATTTCATATCTAACTCAAAACTTGCTTCAAATAAAATGATGTACTAGAATGCTTTTAGTTCATAAACAACTCTTTCAAGGGAGAACGCAATGGCCGACACGTCTCATGGCGACTTTCCAGACAAATATTGTTCGGATTGCGGTCAGAGAGGATGTTCATTCTTACATTGGGGACCGCTTGTTCCATCGAGCACGGTTGGCAATTTTTGCGATAAGTGCATGCTGGGTCGCAACCGGGACTACGATAAAAACAAGCCCGCCAGACCACTGCGCATAGAAATTATTTGCGATGGATGTAATGTTCGTGGAGTCCGTGAACATAGATGCCACGGCGACCAAGCCAGAGTGCATGATGAGCCCACCAGTAGGCATTGTCAGTGCCCAGAATGCGATTCAGAACACAATATCCCGCTTACAGCTCTTGTAGTGAGAACAAATAACTCTACTTATCATTTGGGCGCCGCCGATAGAACTATGACAAGAAATGTCCATAGAGATGAGGGGGCATTGGATTTCTCTGAGTGCAAAATTGCCTGGCTTAAAATTGGTCACGAAATGATGCTTTTACACGGAAACGGTGACAGGTGGCATACTAGCGAAGTTTTAGCTATTGATGCCATAGATGATTTAAATTCTTTGACCGACTAGCTGCAAAATAATTAAATCAATCAAACCTCCTTATTTAGATGAAGATGTGACGCTCGTTTTTGAAATCCCGTAACAAACCCCAGTCCCGTTCAGACGGGACTATTTTTATATAATCGTTTTCCCAAAACAATAACGCTTGCTATAATAAATACTATATGAATAATCAACCTATTTTCAAAACAATACGAAAAGTTATGCCGGCGGTCGTTTCTATTACCATATCAAAAAGCTTAGAGGATATTGAAAAAGAAATTCCACCGGAACTTTGGCAATTATTGCCATTTGAAAACCATCATTTAGAGATTCCCAAAGAAGATATCGATGTCCATGGACGAGTTAAAATCGGCGGCGGCTCGGGCTTCTTGGTGGGCGATAACGGACTTATTATAACCAACAAGCACGTTATAGCTGATCCACTAGCCAAATACACCGTTATTACTGACGATGAAAAAAAATATGAAGCCGAGGTATTAGCTAGAGATCCCATTGATGATATAGCCATCGTCAAGATTAATGGCGGCGGCTTTCCAACAGTAGAGTTAGGTGATTCCGCTCATCTTGAATTAGGTCAATCAGTTTTGGCCATAGGCAATGCTTTGGGACTTTTTAAAAATACCGTTTCCGAAGGCATTATATCCGGCTTGTCGCGCGCCATCAGAGCCATGCCCGATCCACGATCACCCATGCAAGAACTCAGGGGGTTGGTACAAACTGATGCCGCTATTAATCCCGGTAATTCCGGCGGACCATTAGTGGATTTAGAAACAGGAAAAGCCATTGGTATTAATGCCGCCATCGTTTTCGGCGCGCAAAATTTGGGTTTTGCCATACCCATCAATGCCGTCAAACGAGATTTGGAAGATCTTAAAAAACACGGTCATATAAAACGGCCCCTCCTAGGATTACGCTATATAACCATTGACGATGACCTTAAAGAAAAAATGAAGTTGCCGGTAAATTATGGTGCTATCATTATGGGCCATCAACAGATAGCGCCCTCAATTGTGCCGGGCAGCCCCGCGGATAAAGCTGGTCTGAAAGAAAAAGATATTATCATTGAATGTGATGGAGAAAAACTTACTAATAATAAAACCATTCAAGACGTCTTGGAAGATAAAAGCGTAGATGATATTTTGAAATTAAAAGTTATCCGCAATAAAAAAGAGTTTGATACTAAAATAAAACTAACCGAGAGAAAATAGAACGCTCTAGCTTAGTTTTTGTATTTCATAAAATCTATAAATTTTTCTGAAAAGATTGCGCTAAAATATGGCGTAAGATCGCTACTTTTACGATTTTGAAAAAGCGTAGTCGCCATTATAATTCCTAAAAACAATAATAAAATACCAAAGAGTTTATACATCTGAGTAGAAATATAATTTTACTCAAACGTAGCCAACTTATCAATAAGTGGTTATTCCATGGCTACACATTCGGCTAACAATTGATGTTGTTTTTCTAGAAATTAAAATGGCCACACCTATTGAGTTGTGGCCCCCATATTCTGATTTCTTAAAATTATCAAAACATCTCGCTTGTTAATTCAATCTATAAAATCTGTTTTCTACCATTTGGCACTCTATGAAAACTAGATTTTTATCTATATGCTCAAATAATAATCTTATTTGTGACGGATTTCCTCTACTGGCCGTAAGCATACTTTCAACTAGAGTTAATTGATCATCTGTTTGCGAGCAAAAAACTTCTATCCAAAAACGCTGGCTTCTACTCCTCAAACATCTCATTTCTCGATTTAAACGTTTAGATATATTGTTTAAATGAGTCGCTTCCCTTTCAAAAATGGGCAGAAATTCTTTGCGCACGTGATAAGTATACTTCTGTCTGTTGAAAAGATCGTTGGCTAACCAGCCAATCAACGACACAATAATT
>JAUYMR010000012.1 GCA_030698695.1 bacterium
CTCAATAAATTTTTATTCTTAAAAGAATAATCAAGTTTGTTTTCTAATTTGTATAGTTCCACGATATGAAAGTCACTCAGTCAATAAGTTATTAAGTCGCTGTGATGAATGTCAATGACTAGATAGCTTAATGACTCTATATTTATTCATTATTGTTTAGTTTTAGATTCCTCCAACTGTTTAAAAACCGTCCCCAATACGCCATTGATGAATTTGCCAGAATTTGGACCACCATAGTTTTTGGCTATTTCAATAGCTTCATTAATGGCTACTTTGGGCGGAACTTCATCGGGATTGGCATATAATAATTCATATAAGCCGATACGCAAAGCATTTCGGTCAATAACGGCAATTTGTTCCAATGGCCATTCGGGAGCGGCTTTGCTGATAATATTGTTAATTTCATCCAAGTGTTCAATAACGCCCTTAACTAAACGCCAAACAAATTCCGGTTCGTCAATCCCCGGAGCGTATTCATTAAGATTGCGTTCCACGATCTGAGTCAGATCATGCTTCATTTTATAAAAATCCCATTCATATAGGGATTGCAACACTACTGAGCGAGCGAGTTGACGAGTTGCCATAGTAAGTTAATTGTACTACATCTTATATCTCACACGCTACACGCCGGCGCTTTTATTTATATTTACCGCATTGTGGACAGGCCCTGTGCGGCAACATAGGTCCCTGACAATTGGCGCAGACGGCCAATTTTATTTTTTTAAAAGCCAAATGAGATCGGCGTCGGCCGACTTTTGACTTAGAATGATGTTTTACTGGTACGCCACCCATAATACAAGATTTAAATTCAAAATTGAAAAATATTGAATTTATTTAATTAAAGTTTATTAGCTATAAGCTTAGGGTAGTTTTTGAGAAAAGTCAATCTATGGATCTTGCTGACGCCATATTTTTTAAGCGACGACAAATGTCGCTTGGTGCCATAACCTTTGTGTTCGTTAAAATTATATTGTGGATATTTTTTATGATAGCGGGCCATCATGGCGTCGCGTTTTGTTTTGGCAACTATGGAAGCTAATTTAATCGCATTATATTTTCCATCGCCGCGCACATAGGTGGTAGCTTTTAGGTTATGGGCTTTAGCTTTTAGGAGAGAAGAATTAAGATATAGACCGCCATCAAGCAAAACTTTTATTTTGGATTTTTTATGCCAGCGTTGATTCATTAATAATTTTTTCATAGCTCTGGTTGCCGCTAAATTGGCGGCTTGGGTTATATTTATGCGATCTATAGTTGTTGGATATACACTAGCTGTGGAAAAAACTATATCATCTCGGGATTTTATCCAAATCAATAGCTTCTTTCTTTGAGTGGCGGATAGTTTTTTAGAATCTTTAAACGACCCTCTTAATCTATGAGGAATAGCTAGGGCGGAAACCGTAACTGGGCCGGCTAGGGGCCCGCGTCCGACTTCGTCTATGCCCACCAAAAAGTTATTCATTGTTATCATTATGTCACTTATGATATACTTACGCCTAGTACTCCTATAAATGGAGTTTTGACAATCCCATAATCCCGCATCAATTCAGGAGATTCAAGGTCATGAACGGAAGGAATTATTTATTCGCTATTTTTCTGGTTTTTATTTCCGTGGCCGGTGGCTGTTCCGCCGTGCCTAATCGCGACGTGACTTCATCTACATCTTATCGCCAAATTGGCGCATTGCCTCCGCCCGTCACTGAGACGGAGTTGGATGCCGTGTTGAACAAAATTTATAATCAAGCTGATTATTTGGCATATATTGAAGTTGAGGTTACTTTAATCGGCGAGAATAAGAATCAAAATGAAAAGATTACTCCCTGGCCCTCGGTTCAGCAAATGCATCGGTTGCCATATTTTTCCAACACCGATGTCAAAGCTGTGCCATTGCCATTTCCTAAAGCGCAGACTCCGGTTGATTCTCAAGACGACGATCAATCGGCGGCGCAAAATCCAAGAATTAGGACAGTTACTCTTTCTGGGTTTCTCTGGTCTAGTGACGAGCGGTACTATGTTGTGACTGCTGGTCACATTCGTAATCCTGGCTATGCCATTATGAGAGTCATGGTGTGGTTCAAAGATTACGAGACCGGAGGACCATATGAGGCCCGCTTGATCGGTTACCAAGCCGATCGAGATGTGGCGTTGCTACTTATTATAGATCCGGACTTCAAATTTAGCGGCAATGATGCCGTTTTGGGAGACTCTCAAAATCTTAAAGTTACCGATTTTACTTACGGAAGAATCGCTGATTTTGTTGATGATAAAGATTACGATGTTAATGGTCGGGAAATTAAGTTGCGTTATATTATGCATGAGGCGAATATTGATTATGGAAATTCAGGGGGGCCATTGATTGATATGGGAGGCAAAGTGATCGGAATGTAAGATTCTGCTTCCTAAATTGAAAAACGGCACAACTGATTAGAATGTGAATATTCCTCCGATGGAAACCATCGGGGGCTTTTTTTATCTCAGAAAAAAAACTATAATACATTTAGCTATGTCTAAATTTATTCACCTACATACCCATTCGCATTATTCTCTTCTTGATGGCTTGGCAAAAATAGACGATCTTATCGCGCGCGCTAAAGAGTTAAATATGAATTCCTTGGCCATAACAGACCATGGCAATCTTTACGGCGCGGTAGAGTTTTATAAAAAAGCAACCAAAGCCGGTATCAAGCCTATTTTAGGAGTTGAGGCCTATGTCGCTCCGGGAGATCATCGTGATAGAACTAATAGCGGCGGAGATAAATATTATCATCTTATATTATTAGCCAAGAATAAGATTGGTTGGTTAAACCTTATTCAATTGGTTACCAAGTCAAACTTGGAAGGCTTTTATTATAAACCCAGAATTGATAAAGATTTATTAAGACAACATCACGATGGCCTAATTGCTCTTTCGGGTTGTTTGTCGGGTGAAGTTTCGCGCGCTTTGATGCATAAAGATTTTAACGAAGCCAAAAAAATAGCTTTGGAATATAGAGATATTTTTCAACCGGGTAATTTTTTTATTGAGATAGGACATCACCCCGGCATTAAAGAGACTGTCAAAGTCGGCGCCGATTTAATCAAGCTAGCTCGTGAAACCGGCATTCCTTTGGTAGGCACTCAAGATATTCATTATGTTAAATCGGAAGATGCCGAGTATCATGATATTTTATTGGCGGTACAGACTGGCAACAAACTGAGTGATGGCGATAGATTGACATTAAAAGATGATGATTTCTCCATGTGCTCTACCGAAAAGATGGTGGAGGCGTTTAAAGACGTTCCGGAAGCGGTGGAGAATACTAATAAAATTGCCGAACTCTGCAATTTGGAATTGGAACTAAATAAAATAGTTTTGCCGCAGTTTCCTTTGCCGGATGGGGAAAAATCAGCTATGGGGTATTTACGAAAATTGGTGGCTGAAAAAATACATCAACGTTTTACTGAAATAATTCCTGAAATTCAGGAAAGACTGGATTACGAATTGGGTGTTATTGATAAAATGGGTTTCCCGGATTATTTTTTAATAGTTCAAGATTTTATTAATTGGTCTAAGGAGCGCGGCATCGTTGTTGGTCCGGGTCGTGGTTCCGCGGCTGGCAGTTTGGTTTCATATATATTGGGTATTACCGATGTTGATCCATTGAAATACGGACTTTTGTTTGAAAGATTTTTAAATCCCGATCGTATTCAATTTCCCGATATTGATGTCGATATTACTGATAAGCGGCGTGATGAAGTTTTTGGATATTTGGTCGAGAAATATGGCCAAGATCGCGTAGCTCACATTATTACTTTCGGCACCATGGCGGCGCGGGCCGCTATTCGCGATGTTGGCAGAGCTTTGGGCATAAGTTATGGTTTTTGCGATCAGTTGGCAAAATTAATTCCCTTCAATGCCGATATTGCCGCGGCTATGGAAATAGCGGAAGTAGCCGATTTATATAAGAATAATGCTGATGCTAAAAGAATTTTAGATGGAGCTCAACATTTGGAGGGCGTGGCCAGACACGCCTCAGTTCACGCGTGCGGCACCGTTATTGCCAATGGTCCGTTGACTAATCATTTGCCGCTACAGCGAGCGCCTCAAGATGAGAACATGATTATTACTCAATTTGAAATGCATAGTGTTGAAGATCTGGGCTTGTTAAAAATGGACCTTTTGGGATTAAAAAATTTAACCATCATTGAAGATACTATTAATTTAGTCAGAGATTATCATGGCGAAAATATAGAGTTGAGCAAAATAAATCCAAGTGATCCCAAGACGTTTGAATTATTGAGGGTTGCCGATACGATAGGCGTTTTTCAGTTTGAATCCAATGGCATGCGTCGTTATATGAAGGACATCAAGCCGACTGAATTTGAGGATTTAGTTGCTCTGGTCGCTCTCTTTCGTCCCGGTCCAATGGATCTTATACCTACATATATTCGCCGCAAACATGGTCAAGAGCAAATTAGTTATTTACATCCAAAACTAGAACCGATTTTAAAAACTACTTATGGCGTTGGCGTTTATCAGGAACAGATGATGAGAATCGCGCGTGATTTGGCGGGTTTCTCGTTGGCCGAAGCTGACACTTTGCGTAAGGCCATAGGCAAAAAAATAAAAAGTTTATTAGATCAACAAAAAGAAAAGTTGATTCGGGGCATGACTCAAAATAACATTGACGAAAAAACAGCCACGGCTATTTGGGAATTATTCCCGCCGTTCGCGCGTTACGGTTTCAATAGATCGCATGCCGTTTGTTATGCCATGATTGGGTATCAAACAGCTTATTTGAAAGCTCATTATCCGGTAGAGTTTATGACAAGTTTGCTAAATGCCGATCGTGGCGACACGGATCGCATCGCCTTTGTCATAGATGAATGTAAAAAACATGGCATAGAAGTTTTGGGTCCAGATATTAACCACAGTTCGGCGGCCTTTATGCCGGAACAAAATAATATCCGCTTTGGTCTGGCGGCTATTAAAAATGTTGGCGATAATATAGTGGAAGCGATTATTGATGAAAGGCAAAAAGGAGGTGAGTTTCAGGATCTGGTAGATTTATTAAACAGGGTTCAGCATAAGGATTTAAATAAAAAATCCTTGGAGAGCTTAATAAAGTCGGGCGCGTTGGATTCTTTGGGCGTGGAAAGAAACGAAGCTCTTAGTAATATAGATGACATTATAAAGTTTGGGAGTTTAGTGAGAAAGGAGAACAAAAATTCGCAGATGGGACTTTTTGGCGAAGCCGATTTGAAACAATCGCTAAGACTAAAGCCGGCGCCGCCGGCTTCATTGAATGACAAACTTACTTGGGAAAGAGAATTGCTTGGTCTTTATGTGTCCGATCATCCTCTTAATGTTTATCGCGATAAAATAAAACAATCTGGAGCTAGGGCGATAGATGATCTAAACATTACGCCGGCGGCGATGGCTAATAAGCAATTAATTGCCGGAATTATTTCCAGAGTTCAGCGCATAGTTACCAAAACTGGCAAGCCGATGTTATTTGCCAAGATAGAGGATCTTACCAATGCCCTGGAAGTAGTGGTTTTTCCCGAAACTCTGGCGAGAAATAATGATGTGTGGCAGGAAAATAAATTGGTTTTGATATCGGGCAAGCTTTCGCAAAGAGATAGTGATGTTAAATTGATTTGTGATAAAGTAGAGGAGTTAGTCTAGTTGGACCAATAATCTTTATGGCAAAACAAAATATAAATATTGATAATATTCGTCATTCGCTGGCCCATCTTTTGGCGGCCGCGGTTTTGCAACAATTCCCGAAAGCAAAATTGGGCATAGGGCCCGTTATTGAAAATGGGTTTTATTATGACTTTTTATTACCGCGATCTTTGACGCCGGACGATCTCAAAAGATTTGAGGCCACTATGCGTCAATTTATTAAAGATAGATTATCATTCAGTGGCAAAAAAGTTACCGTTGTTCAGGCGAAGAATCAATTTAAGGGCCAGCGGTTTAAATTGGATTTAATAAAAGAATTCTCTAAAGATAAGAAACCCTTAACTGTTTATAAAACGGGTAATGTGTTTTTGGATCTCTGCCGTGGTGGCCACGTCAAAAATACCAGCGAGATTAATCCCGATGCGTTTAAATTGGATAAGATTGCCGGAGCTTATTGGCGAGGCAATGAGAAAAATCCTCAGCTACAAAGAATTTATGGATTAGCTTTTGAAACCAAGAAAGAACTGGATGAATATTCGGCGATGATGGAAGAAGCTAAAAAAAGAGATCATAAGAAACTAGGTCAAGAGCTTGATCTGTTCACCTTTTCTGAATTAGTCGGGAGTGGGTTGCCTTTGTGGACTCCGAAGGGAACTATTATTAGGAATCTTTTGGATGATTTTGTTTGGTTATTGCGCAAAGAAAGGGGGTATCAAAAGGTTGAAATTCCGCATATTACTAAAAAGGATTTATATGAAATCAGTGGTCATTGGGCCAAGTTTAATAATGAGCTTTTCAAAATCGTTACTCGCGAGGGACATTTATTTGCCATGAAGCCGATGAATTGTCCCCATCATACTCAGATATATAAGCGGCGATTATGGAGTTATCGTGATTTGCCGCAACGCTATGCCAATACTACAATGTGTTACCGTGATGAACAGACCGGAGAATTGGCCGGACTGTCCAGGGCTAGGTCTTTTACTCAGGATGATGCCCACGTGTTTTGCCGCCAAGATCAGATTATTGAAGAGATGGATAAAATCTGGGAGATAATTAAAAAGTTTTATACAGCCGTCGGTTTTGATGATTTGGAAATCAGACTATCATTGCACGATCCTAAACAACTTGAAAAATATTTAGGCACATCAAAGCTTTGGAAGTTGATGGAGGGCCAGTTGCGTGGCTTAGTCAAAAAGAGGGGAGTTAAAGCGGTAGAAGCAGTGGGTGAAGCGGCCTTTTATGGACCTAAAATAGATTTTTTAGCCAAAGATTCTTTGAGGCGCGAATGGCAAGTGGCTACGATCCAATTAGATATGAATTTACCTGAACGTTTTGATTTAACTTGCGTGAACGAAGGCGGCAAACCTGAAAGAATAGTTATGATTCACGCTGCTATTATGGGATCCATAGAAAGATTTCTCTCTATTGTGATAGAGCATTATGCCGGAGCGCTTCCATTCTGGCTGGCTCCGGTGCAAGTTAAAATCATACCTATTGCCGATAGACATTTAGATTACGCGCAGGAAGTCGCCAAAAGTTTAGTTGATTTTCGTGTTGAGATTGCTAATGAAAGCGAAACCGTCGGTAAGAAAATCCGCAACGCCGAATTGCAAAAAATACCCTACTTATTAGTGGTGGGGGACGTGGAGCGCGATAACAAAACCATTCGTGCCCGCGAAAGGCAGGGGGGTGATTTAGGAGAAATGTCAGTGGAAGATTTTATAAAAAAAGTTAAATAATATTTTCCACGTCGTCTGTCGCATTACTCATGTCGCTGATTTTTTTCGGACTTCCCCATTTGCAATATTGACCATGTTTGATTGCGGGGCTACGCTTAGAGGGCACCCATAGTACTTTGATAAGGAGACGTGCCATGCGCAGATCAATAGTTCTCATCGTAATGCTTGTGTTTTTCGCGGCCGCACCTATTAAGATTTTTGCCGACGATGAATTGACTGCTGAGGAAATTTTTAATCAGTATAAGAATGCCGCTGTTGCTATTGAGGTTATTCTTAAGTTTGATAATGGGCAATCAGCGGGTATGTATGGCAGTGGATTTTTCATTGATAAGGACGGATATCTTATCACCAATGCTCATGTGGCTCGCTACAATTTACCTATTTACGTCAGTCCTTTTAGCCTCAAGGTGTTCAATGTTGTCGGTTATGAATATTGGATAGTTCTGCCGGCGAAGGGACGCAAATACAGGGCTGAGGTTGTCGGTTGGGACTACAATAAAGATATTGCTCAAATGAAAGTTTTGAATATTGATCCGGCAGATTATGATGCCGTTAAAATCGGCAACTCTGATGACGTTAAAATTGGCGATAAGGTTTACGCCATCGGTTCGCCATATGGCCTAAAAAATACTATTACCAGCGGCATCATTAGTTCTCTTCATCGTCACTCTGATAGTAAGCCAACCTTTTTGTTCATTGAGGATTTTATCCAAACAGACGCGCCGATCAACCCGGGAAATTCTGGCGGACCACTAATTAATGAGTGTGGAGAAGTTATTGGTATCAATAGCGCCGGCTATGATGCTGACGGACTTGGTTTTACTATTCCTATTAACTTGCTAGATAGAGCCACCCTTTACAACAATCAAGTTGAGCTGGTTTATATTGGTTTTGATCTGTTGTTAAATAATTTTGAGAGAAGTGGGACCAAAATTCGCCCGGGGTTTAATGATGTAAAAACTCTTAATGAATTAACTGGTATTGAAGATTTGGATTCTTTGATTACTTTGGCTAGAGTGACTTATGATCAGCATTGGGCGGTTGTTGAGGATTTAGATATTGATCCCAAATCCCCATCAGCTCAAGCCGGATTTAAACGAGGAGATTTAATTATTAGTTTCAACGGTTATGAAGTTAAGAGCGGCTACGACGTGAGATTACTGCTATACAAATTGGAAGCCGGCAAAGAATTTGAGGTTAAGATTTGGCGAATGATGGGCGGAGGTCTTTATAGAACATTAATTTTACGAGCTACTCCAAGGGAGAGATATTCCAGCAAGGCCCAAAAATTATTTTGACATTCTTTTGCTCCCGAAAAATATCGGGGGCTTTTTTATAACGTTCTGGTTGAGTATAATATTAAGTATCAATCGCCGAGTGTTAATGTTTATAATTTATGATGCTCGGCGTCTAAAATTTTTATGTATCTTAAACGTCTAGAACTCATAGGTTTTAAATCGTTTGCCTCAAAAACCGTTTTGGATTTTCCCGGGGGTATTACGGCCGTGGTTGGTCCCAATGGTTCCGGCAAGACAAATGTAGTGGATTCTATCCGTTGGCTTCTCGGAGAGCGTGAGGCTAAAAATATTAGAGGCGCTAAAGTTGAAGATCTTATTTTTGCCGGCACTCCGCAACGTTCCAGGGTCGGCATGGCTCAAGCTACAATCATCTTTGACAATAGTAGTCGTTTTTTCCCAGTTGATTATGCCGAAGTGGCCATTAGTCGTCGCGTTACCAGAGATGGGACATCGGAATATTATTTAAACGAAGGTCAAGTTCGTTTAAAAGATATTATAGATTTTTTTGCGAAATCGCGTCTTGGTACTAGGGGGTTTTCTATCATCGGTCAGGGCAATAGCGATATTTTTGTCAGAGCCACGGCCAAAGAGAGGCGAGCTATGTTGGAGGAAATTTTAGGATTAAGACAATTTCAACTGCGCAAACATGAGGCAGAGCGCAAATTGGAAAATACCAGAATCAACTTGGATAAGGTGCGGGTTATGGTTGAGGAATTGGCGCCTCATTTGAGATTATTACGTCGCCAAACAGCCAAATGGGAAAAACAAGAAGAATTGCAAAAAGAGATGAGTGAGCTGGAAAATGCTTACTTTAGTTTTAGGTTGAGCCAGATAAATCAGGACAATAAAGAGTTTGAGCCTCAAGTGCGTGAGTTAGATAGAAAAATTAATGAACTGTTCAAAGAATTAAAAAATCTTCAAGCAAATCTAAAAAAAGTAGAAGAAGAGCAGCCCAAAAATGAAAATAATTTAGAGCTACAAAGTAAGCAGAACGATATTTTAACGAAGCGCGCCAATTTACAAAAAGAACTGGGTCGTCTTGAGGCCGAGGTGGAGTTTCTATTAACTAAAGCCAATGATCAAACTAAAGAAGATGATCTGTTGTTGCTTATCACCGAGACCAAGAAAACTATTACCGATGTTCTTAATGATGATGATATTATAAATTTGAAAAAATCTCTCAGAGGATTAGTGGAGAAAATTGATGATTTATTGGGTTTTGGATCAAGAATTGTAGAATCTCGCAAAAAAGATTTGGAAGAGTCAAAGATAAACATTGTTAAGGAGTTGGAATCGTTAGATGAACAATTAAAGACATTGCGATATGAGGGCGAGTCATTCGCCGCCAGATTAAGTGATTTTAATCAAGTTTTTAAAAAAGCATTTAGTTTGGTGGAAGAGAAAAAAATAGCCATAGCCGAACTGAATAATCAGAAAAATCAATTGCTTTTTGGTCAGGAAAGAATAAATATCCGCCGCCAAGAAGTGGAGAATCAAATTGCTCAGACTGGAAGAAAGTTGGAAGAATTTAATATGACTCCGCCGGATGAGTTGGATATACCAGCGACGGAGCGCAGAATTTTTAAGTTGCGAGCAGAGCTGGCCGGTATTGGCGAGATTGACGAATCTTTAATTAAAGAAGCCCAAGAAACTGAAAACCGCCATAATTTTCTAGTTGTTCAATCTCAGGATTTAGAGAAGGCGTCATCGGATTTACATAAATTAATTAGGGAATTAGATGATAAAATCCATAATGAATTTACCAACTCCCTCAAGGCCATAAATGATGAATTCAACAAATATTTTAGACTTATGTTCGGTGGCGGCAAAGCTCGTATGCATTTGCAAAAGCTAGAGGCTGAGCGTGAGATGTTGGAAGGTGGTGAAGTGGGATTGGAAAACGGCCAAGCCGATGAAGATGCCGATCATAAAGTTGACCATGGTGGCATAGATATAGAATTAGCCATTCCGCAAAAACGTATAAGCGGTTTGGATATGCTTTCTGGCGGAGAAAAAAGTCTAGTTTCCATAGCGGCGTTGTTCGCCTTGATTTCAGTCAGTCCGCCACCATTCTTGGTGTTAGACGAAGTAGACGCCGCTTTAGATGAGCGCAATACTAAAAGATTCGCGACTCTTATTAAAGATTTTTCCAAAAAAACCCAATTTTTGTTAGTAACTCATAATCGCGCCACTATGGAGGCGGCGGATATATTGTATGGAGTGACGATGGGGGAAGATGGGACGTCCCGCGTTTTGTCCCTTAAATTGGAAGAACGAGCCATGTCAGAAAAGTAATTATAATAAAACCCCTTAATAACGTGAAGAATATTTGCTATACTTTAATTATGAAAAAGATATTTGTTATAGCGAGTGCATTGTTATTGAGTGGGGCTTCTTTCGCGGTCATGGCTCAGACGGCTGGCGAGAGTCAGACTGCCGATCCGATAAGTTTTATCAATGGCTCGGTGGATAATTTGCCATCGGTTATTTCATCCGACGGGGTAGAAAGTTGTTTTGATAGCTACCCCTATGGGCAAGTTTCTTTTATTGATTCCAGAACTGACAAAGGATATTATCAGCCGGGAGATGCCGTTATCGCCACCGGCGTTCTCAGCAATCGTTCATCGGTGCCAGTTTCTGACGCGGCTATTTTTACACAGCTTTATTATGTTGTTAAAAATCTAGATGGCAGCATCACATCCCATTTAATTGATGCCACTAAAGCTTTTGATAATATTTTTGTGGGAGCTAACGATCAAAGTCAATTTTTGTATGAATATTCATTGCCAGAATGGTTGCCAGCTGGAATTTACAGATTAGCGTCGTTTTTAGTGGTGAGCGAGCAGTATAATCTCGCCGGACTATCTTTTGCTCCGGATATTTATGGAGATCTGCAATCGTTTAAAATACAATCAGAACAATCTTTTGATTTGCCATATTTTGATATAAACAAATCAATTGTCGGCGGCAAGCTATATTCTCGCGACTTGCCATCTTTGGCCGTTGAGGAATCGCCGGTGCTTGTACAGATGCCCTTATTGAATCCTGGCACCAACGCCAAGACCGTGGAGGTAATCAAAAAACTTTATCATTGGGACGATATAGCTACGAAAAATTTTATCAGTGAAGAAAAGCAAGTTCTTAATCTGGATGCTGGCGGACAAAAGCTTATTCCTTTTACTACTCAACAGTTGGATGGCGGTACTTATATGGTTACTTTTACCGCTATAGACGTAGATGGTGGCCAAACTATTAGCAGAGTGCGCTTCAGCATACCCGGTAATAGAGTCCGTTTGATCTATTCTGGTTTATCCAATATACCATCAACTAAAGATGAACAAGCGTCCATAACCACTTGTTTTGCCAACGAAACTAATTTATCAAACGAAGATATCGGCAATAATATTAAAGTAACGTTGTTTGATAAGAGCGGCGATAGCTTATCATCGTTTTCTAGAGAGGTGTCGGCTTTTTCCAGTGATGTGGGATCATGGGTTGAAGATTTTCAATACGGAGGCGACAAGCAACAAGATCTAACTCTGGTTGTGCAGCTTTATCAAGGAAATAAATTATTAGATGAAGTTAGGACGTATTATCCGGCGCCCAAAAATTATCTGATAATTATACTTGTAGGCGTAGCCATATTATTATTGGGTTTAGTTTATGTGTTATATAAGCGACGTCGTTTTAGTGGGGCCACGACCATATCTTTATTGTTATTGATCAGCGTTTCTTTGTTGCTAGGCGGCTCATCGGTTGCTCAAGCGGCTTCCGATAGCTTCACGTTTCGCGCTAGAATAGGTGGTGCCGCGCAAGCGACATTCGGCATAAATACGTCAATAGATTTATTTAGTCCAGATGGCCTTTGGTATCCGGGAAATAGTTATTTTTTGGATTATGACAGGACCGCGGAATATAACGCCATTGGCGGATCTTTTGATAGTCCGCCCATGAACTATGCCAACACAGAACTTTATTCCAGAAGAAGTTTGCAGTATTCTTTACAGCCACTTGGTAATTTTATAGAAGAAGAGACTTATAATTATTTTGTGGACGCCACCTATGGTTCATTTGAAATGTCGGGGACCCCTCAGAAATGTCTTAGAGATAATTCTGGCAATAGATATTGCATGGGTATAGCCAGACGCGTTAGTACGGGCACCTATCATCCAGTTTTGTTAACTAGAAGTTATAATTGGGATAATGCCTATGTTCGTTTTTGGCCCAGTGTGATCGCTACTAGCCCCGACAACTTTTATTTAGATATCCGCCTATCCAAAAGTGATGAATTAATTGCCGACAATCTAGTCAATGATGATTTGGGGGTTATCTGCAGTCCAGAAAATTTTAGATGTGAAGTATCTCCAACGGCCAGGCCGGGCAATGTGGTTATTACTTGGCGCATGACTTTGGGTGCGGCGACTCATAATTATAAGATTATGTATTATGGTAGATCGGCAATTTCCGGCGCTCTTGGTTACTGGTATCTAGCTGATTTCGGCGCTGATATAGTTCCGCAGGAAGGTAATCTGCCTAGAGTTTTAGAAACATCTACCGTGATTACTATAGCCAACGCTAATCCCGCTCCGCCTGGCGCGCCGTTTTTACAGGGTATCAATATTGAGCCGTGGGCTCCTTGTGGCGGTTCGGTTTATCTTAGTTGGTCAGCTCCAACCAGTGGCGGCGCCATAGAAGGTTATAGGGTTTTTCGTGATGGCAGACAGATTACTACTACCGGTCAAACTAATTATTTAGATTCTGGCCTAACTTCGGATACGATATATTCGTATGTGGTTAGGGCGTATAATTCCGTTGGTAATTCCATGCCTTCCAATACCGTTACTATTTTAGCATCTGGCAATTGTGTATCGGGGCCGCCGAGTGGAGGTGGTGGTGGAGTTGGGGGTTTGGAAGCTATAAACGTTGCTCCAGAGGCCAATTGTGAGACTATTTATCTTCGTTGGCCCGCGTATAGCGCCTCTGAAGGCTATAGGATTTTCAGAGAAACCAGTCGCGCGCCGGCAACTCAGATTGGAGCCATAGGCCCCTTGCAGAATCCGGGATTTCTTGATGATACTGGGCTGAATCCGAGAACGCTCTATAGGTATTTTATTGAGGCGTTTAACTCTTTTGGAGTTACCCGATCTAATACAACTCCATACACAAGTCCGTCCGTTGATAATTGCGGGGTTCGTCCACCTGATGGTGGTAACGGCGGCGGAGGAGGAGGGGCAAGTTCTACCCAGCCAGATATACGAGAGACTAACCCTTAGTAATGGTAGTCGGCCCGCCTATTGCGGGCCGGTTATTAATTTGTTATTATAATCTGTAATGTTAGCTATCAAATTTCGCCGCGTAGGCAAAAAACATCAAGCCAGTTTTCACGTAGTGGTTGATCCCAAGAGGACCAAATTATTGGGTGAGAATGTTGAGGACTTGGGTTGGTATAATCCTCATACAAAAAAACACGCGCTTAAAGCCGATCGTGTTTTATATTGGATAAAAAATGGCGCTCAACCGACACCATCGGTCAATAATTTATTGATTAATGCTGGAATCATAGAGGGGTCTAAATTGCCAGTTCATAAAAAATCTAAAAAATCCGAGGAAGAAAATGCCGCTCCAGCAACAGAAATGATTTCTAGATCTGTTTCGGCAGAGCCGGCTGCAGAGGAGAAACCAGTTTAATAATAGTAGTTGCGTGATTTTTTGAAATAAAATAGTTTGCACTGGATATAGTAGATATTGACAAAATCATTGTTATTTGATACAATAAAGACAATAAAAAAGGTCGTTAGAAATGAAAGAAAGAATATATGGCAAAAGCAACTGATCAGGAGTTTCTAGAATATCTTGTTAAGTCTATAGTTGATCATCCAGACGATGTTAAGGTTGATCGTAAAGTAGATGAGATGGGGGTATTGCTATCTTTGCAAGTCAACCCTCAAGATATGGGTCAGGTAGTTGGTCGCCAAGGCGCTACCGCTAAATCCATTCGCTCTCTTTTAAGAATAGTTGGCATTAAAAACAATGCTCGCGTTAATCTTAAAATAGAAGAGCCGGAAGGTTCCACCAGAGTTCCTCGCGTTGAAAATCGCGAATAGTAACAACTCTTGAGGACTCAATACCAAAATCCCCGCTTAGCGGGGATTTTGGTATTTAAGGTCTTGCGATGGCCTTAGGTGGAATGTTAGATTAAAATATGGCGAAAAAGGTAGTCGGGCAAATATATCATGTATTGAATAGAGGAGTAGATAAAAGGGATATATTCCTTGATGATGAGGACCGCTTTCGGTTTGTTCACGATCTATTTGAGTTCAATGACGTGGCGCCCATAAATAATGTTAAATATTATTTCAACCAAACTTCTAAGGCCATCGCAAGGCCTTATATCAATGTCGAGAGGAGGCCGCGAAAATTATTGGTAGAGATCTTGGCATTTTGCATGATGACTAATCATTATCATTTATTATTGCGTCCACTTTCAGACAACGGTATTACTCATTTCATGAAGCGTCTTAACATGGGGTATGCTCATTATTTTAATTTAAAATATCAACGTAGTGGTGCGCTATTCCAAGGAAGATATAAATCCGTACACGTTGTTAATGATGCCCATTTCATTCATCTGCCTTATTATATTCATTTAAATCCCCTTGATCTTTATATGCCCAGATGGCGAGAAAGAGAGATTTCTAATTATCAACAAGCTTTGAAATTTTTAAAAAAATATCGTTGGAGTAGTCATTTGGACTATATGGGTATTAAAAATTTACCATCAGTAACCCAAAGAGGCTTTTTGTTAAAATTTTGGGATAATAGCCAATATGAGAATGGTTTGATAGAATGGTTGAAATCAATAGAGCTTCAAGATATGAACCCGATGCTTTTAGAATAATTTAAGGCCTTGCGATGGCCTTAAATTAGACAACTATGAAGTTTGATATAATTACAATTTTTCCGAAGATATTTGATTCCTATTTTAAAGAATCTATTTTAAAGCGTGCCCAAGAAAATCGGCTTATTAAAATTATTACTCATAATTTACGTGACTATACAACTGACAAACATCGCAAAGTTGACGATAGGCCTTATGGCGGCGGTCCGGGGATGGTGCTGCAGGTGGAGCCGATTTGCAGGGCAGTATCAAGCATCAAGCACAAAGCGTCAAGAAAAAAATCTATTAAAATTAGAGTGATTTTATTTTCTACTCGCGGCAAAAAATTTGATTCTAAAACAGCCAAGAGACTATCTAAATATGACCAATTAATATTAATATGTGGGCGTTATGAGGGCGTGGATGAGCGCGTGGCTAAATATATTGCCGATGAAGAAATATCCATAGGGGATTATGTATTATCTGGCGGAGAATTGCCGGCCATGATTTTAGTGGATGCGGTTTCGCGACAGATACCGGGTGTTTTGGGAAAATATGAATCCTTAGAAGAAATAAAGGGAAGCTATCCTGTCTATACTAGGCCGGAGATATTTAAATTCAAGAAAAGATCAGAAACGAAAACAGTCAAAGTCCCCAAGGTTCTTTTATCCGGTTCTCACAAAGAAATTGACAAATGGCGTAGTGGATAATAGCCTTTGGGTAGTCCATTTACAAAGGAGATCGGCATGTTCGGAGTCACTATGTCTCTGGCGGTTGTTATGGTGAGCGTGCTTTTACTTGCTTTCCTTTTTATACCAGGGGCATCTAAAGAAATGCAAATGCCGCGAGAAACGTTGTTAATGAGTGGACTGATTTTTGTAAGTGCGGGTATTATTTTGGGCGCAGTCTGTGCTTTGGTGGATTTCGATTTAGACCATTTGACGTGGCTTATTGCTATGGCGATGACGAGTTCTACGTGCATGACGTTCGGCGTTGTTGTGATTTGTGCTTGGTGGGTTAGGCGAGTAGTAGAGCGGGCCGAGATCAAGAAGGATGGTGAATAATAAATAAATTCATACTCCCATATTGAAATGGGAGTTTTTAATACATCAATTATTATATTTTTGTTATGCTTATTGTATAGATTAACTTAAAAGGTCGCTTAATAGTACTTGGTGTATTATGCTTAAAAATTGGAATCATGATTTGGTCCATCAATTATCGGAAACTTCTGATGGTTTATGGCGTATTGAAGATTATATAAAAAATTCTCAGGGTTGCGATCATTGTATAAAAATGTGGAATGAAGTCAAAGATAATTTGGAAAAAATATCTGAATCTCTTGTTGAGGAGATTGGACGACATTATCAGGAAAATAGATTTGAATAGGGCGGGCTTAAAACCCCTATTTTATAATGGAGATTTTATAATCACGACCTAGCTGTTATAATTATTATTATGAAATTAACTTTTAATGGTGGCGCTAAGGTTGTCACGGGCGCAAATTATTTATTGGAATCGGGAGATTGCAAAATTTTGATTGATTGCGGTTTGCATCAAGGCGGAAGTTTTTGCGAAAAACATAACTTTGAGCCATTTGTCTACAACCCCAAAGAAATTAGAGCTGTTTTTGTAACTCATGCCCATATTGATCACACCGGATTGTTGCCCAAGCTAATTAAAGAGGGGTTTAAAGGGAAAATTTATTCTACGGCGCCCACCAAAGATTTTGCCGAGCTTTTATTGATAGATTCGGAACACATTTTAGTAGAGGAAGCGCAGCGTCTTAAAAAGCCAGTTATTTATACGACTCGTGATATTGAAGATTTGATGACTAGATGGGAAGGAATCAATTATCACGAAACTGTGACTGTGGGACCGTTTAAAATTACTTTGTATAATGCGGGTCATATTTTGGGATCCAGTTTTATTGAAATAGTTGTTGAGAATAAAAAGATTATTTTTTCAGGCGATCTTGGCAATTCCCCGGCTCCGATCATTGGAGCTAGAGAGAATCCCCCCGAAGATGTAGATTATTGCCTGATGGAGTCCACGTATGGCGGTCGCGTTCATGAAGCCATGGACAAACGTAAGGGTGTACTGGAAGATGTTATTGAGGACACTATTAATGCCGGCGGCAATTTAATGATCCCAGCTTTTGCCATGGAACGCACTCAAGATTTCCTGTTTGAATTAAATGATTTAGTTGAGCATGGCCGCATTCCCAAAGCGCCGATATTTTTAGATAGTCCTTTGGCTATAAAATTAACAGCGGTTTATAAAAAATATCATGATTATTTTAATGAGACAGCTAAAAAGCTTATCAAATCCGGCGATGCTATTTTTAATTTTCCCGGATTGAAAATGACGTTAACTACGCAGGAATCAAAATCTATAAATGAGGTTAAGCCCCCCAAGATAATAATTGCCGGTTCGGGTATGTCTACGGCCGGCCGCATTCTTCATCACGAAAGACGTTATTTGCCAGATCCCAAAAGCACGTTGTTGATTATCGGCTATCAATCTTATGGCTCTTTGGGTAGAAAGATTTTAGACGGCGACAAGAAAGTTAAAATTTTAGGCGAAGAAGTTGTCGTAAGAGCTAAAATAGCTAGCGTTACTGGTTATTCGGCCCATGCCGATCAGCCACAATTATTAGAATGGTTGAGGCCTATGCGCCAATCATTGAAAAAGATATTTTTAATCCAGGGAGAAGAATCGCAAATGGAGGCGTTGGCTTTGAAAGTTAAAGATCAATACGCTATTAATATTGAAGCGCCCGAGCCGGCATATTCAGTTGACCTTTGATTTGATATAATAAATAAATCATGAAACAAAAAGAAAAAATATTTAAAACAGACGGTCGCATGAATGTACCAGCCAAAGATTTGCCGTTTATACCACATCATCATGGTGATTGGCGAAATTCTTTTCATTGGCGGATATTTCGTATTATGGCCGAGTTTGTGGATGGCTTTCAATTTTTAGCTGATTTTAAGAAGACGGTTACTTTTTTTGGATCTGCCAGATTCCCTCAAAATAATCAATGGTATAAAGAAGCTCAAAAATTGGGTTATATGTTATCTAAATCCGGATACGCCATTATTACTGGCGGGGGACCGGGCATCATGGAAGCCGGTAATCGTGGCGCTGTTGGGGCCAAGGGCGACTCCATTGGTTTAAATATACAGTTGCCGTACGAACAAAGAGTTAATCCCTTTGTAAAAAAAGCTATCGGTTTTCACTATTTCTTTACTAGGAAAGTTATGCTTTCTTATTCGGCGCAGGCGTATGTCTTTTTCCCTGGCGGGTTTGGCACTTTAGATGAAGCTTTTGAGATACTGACGCTTATACAGACACATAAGATTTATGATAAAATTCCGGTTATATTGGTAGGAAAGAATTTTTGGGGTCACATAGACCAATGGTTTAGAGAACAATTAGTCAAAGAATATAAAACTATTGATCCCGATGATGTTGAGTTGTATAAAATAGTTAATACCGCCCAGGAGGCATTTGATATTATCAAAAAATCAAAGCCAAGACAAGAATTTTAAAATGGAAAAACCTAAATATAAAATTTGCATATCGGGTTCCGCGGTTACTGACTCTTGTGAGCCGGGGGCTATAGAAAAAGCTGAATTATTGGGCAAAGAAATTGCTAAGCGTGGTTTAGTATTGGTTACTGGGGCGACTACGGGCATACCCCAATGGTCAGCTAAGGGAGCTAAGGAAGCTGGGGGCGTAGTCATAGGTTTGTCTCCTGCAGTGTCCGAAGAGGATCACGTCAACAATTTCAAATTACCCGTAGATTATCACGACCTTATTATTTATACGGGATTTAATTATTCAGGAAGAAATCTGTTATTAACTAGATCGGCCGATGCTGTTATAACTGTTTGCGGTCGCATGGGAACGCTTAATGAATTTACGATTGCTTTTGAGGATGGCAAGCCGCAAGGCGTTTTGTTGGGCAGTGGTGGCATAGCCGATATGATGCCTCAAATCATAGAAAAAGCCCATCGTGGTCCCGGTAAGGTGGTGATGTCGGAAGATGTGGGTGAATTATTGGATAAAGTTATTTCTTTAATTGATGGCGATAAAACTAATTAAAATAAATAAAGTTATTTTAATATGGCGAAATCTTTAAAAAAACCAAAATCTATCGGCAAAGTGACTCATTATTATGGCGGAATTAAAGTGGCGATTGTTAAATTCAATAAAGCTATAAAAATTGGCGCGCAATTAAGATTCAATGGTTCTACTACTGATTTTGTTCAAGATTTGAAATCAATGCAGTACGATCATAAAGATATTACTATGGCCAAAAAAGGACAAGAAGTGGGTGTTAAGGTTAAAAATAAGGTTAGGGAATATGATGAAGTTTACGAACTAAAATAGTCATATATAATGTTGGATCAAATTTTGTCTCAGGGTAATTTGGAAATTTTTGGACAGCTATCATTAGCCGTTCTTTTGGGCGCCGCTATTGGTATGGAGCGGGAATTAGCCCGTAAAACAGCCGGTATGCGTACGTTCGCTCTAGTTTCCATGGGCGCGGCGCTTTTTTCTATTATTTCTAAATTTGCTTTTGTGGAATTCTGGGGTGTTCCCGGCTTTGATCCGTCTCGTATTGCCTCACAGGTTGTTGTTGGTATAGGTTTTTTGGGCGCCGGCTTGATAATATTAAGACAAGATAAAATTCAAGGATTAACTACCGCCGCTGGTTTATGGGTTTCGGCAGCTATCGGCATGGCGGTCGGGTTCGGGTTATATACAGTAGCCATGTTCGCTACAATATTAACCATTATAATTCTTTTAGTTTTGTGGGCTTTTGAGCACAAAATAGTTAAACGCTTGCAATATAGTCAAGACGAATTAAATAATGAAGATCGGTAAAGATTATTGGGTTGCGATTAGTCTATTGGCTGGAGCAATAATCGGAGCTGGTATGTTTTCTCTGCCGTTTGTTTTTCAATCATCCGGACTCACCTCGGGATTTTTTTATTTAATACTAATTACGGTAATTTATGCCATTGTTCATCTTATGTATGCCGACGTGATTTTACGCACTAAGGAAAGGCATCGTTTTGTGGGATATGCCAATGTTTATTTAGGTCAGAATTTATTTTGGCTTACTGTCGCGATGACGGTAGTAGAAATGATTTTTGTGCTAGCAATCTATTTAGTTTTGTCTCAAAGCTTTGTCGGTTTAATTGTGCCCTCGTCTGGCAATTTGACTCAATTGCTTGTTTTTTGGTTGATCGGTTCAGTAGCTATTTTTGCCTCTTTGAGGCGCTTGGCTTTTCTAGAATCATTGATCACGATCGGAATGGTATTGATAATAATCGTTATTTTTATTTTGGCTTGGTTCAATTATACTGATTTGCCGGATAATTTATGGAAAATCAATTTCTCCAATATATTATTTCCCTTGGCGCCCATCCTATTTTCTTTATCTGGCAGAGTAGCTATACCTATTTTGATTGACTTCGCTAAGCTAAAAGGCCGCAAGCCCAGCTTCATCAAAAGATCTGTCATTTGGGGCATCGTTATCCCGGCGATTATCTATGGTTTGTTTGCTATAGGAATTATTATGTTGTCGGGGTCGGCTTCCGTTGACGCTGTTTCTGGGTTGATAGGAAAAACTTCGCCAACGATATTGATGATTGTCGGCTTTTTGGGACTACTCTCCATATTTAGTTCCTATATCTTAATTGGTTCAGATATTAAAGAAACTCTGCGCTATGATTTACAGATGCCCGGTTGGTTGAGATTATTGATCGTTGTCGGATCGCCAGTGTTTCTTTATTTTATTGGTTTTCAGGGATTGATTGGTCTTATAGGTATTGTCGGGGGTATTTTTCTTACCATTGAAGGAATTATGATGGTAGTTATTTGGCTCAGAGCCGACAAAATTTTATCGGAACCATCGCAATTGATCGGGGCATTTAGCAGGTCAATGACGTGGGTTTTGATCTTAGTGTTTGCGGTTACTTTTGTGTATGAGATAATTAAATAGGAAGCGATTATAAATTGTTTAATAGTATGAGTTTGTGATAAAAATATTTAGGAAAAAATATAATACAAAACTACCCCAAGCCGGTAATGATATTGAAGAGTTCGGCGGAGGAAAAAAAGGATTGTGGTTTTGTGGTATTTGTCAGGCGGTATATTTCAAAAAATCTTGGCATCACAACTTAGTCAATCTTAAGATATCTGACAATAAGGACGCGTTAGTAAAATTCACCATATGTCCGTCTTGCAAGATGATTAAAGATAAGCAATATGAGGGAATAATCGTTATCAAAAAAATACCGTCAGATAGAGCCGTTAAGTTGAATTTAGACGAATTTATTACATCTTTTTGTCGGTGCGCTTACGAGATAGATCCGATGGATCGATTAATTTCTTTGATCAAAAATGGTGGGAGTTGGATCATTACTACGACCGAAAATCAACTAGCTAATAAACTGGCGCGCCGGATTAAAAACAAGTTTAAGACCGCTAAAACTAAAATCAATTTTCAAAAAGAGCCCGGGGATGTTGTTAATATAACCTTGGAATTTATCTCTTAGCCGATGAAGCTAACGAAGGCGATTTTCTATTTGTTTCTAGCAAGCATCCCATTGGGGACTAGGTTTTTAGTGTATCAATTCACTTCGGGATTTCATGAATACGAAGCAATTTTTTTATATGCTAGCGATATATTATTGATATCTTTTTTATTTTTGGTATTTTTTCAACATTCCAACATTCTTAAGAATGTTGGAATGTTGCGTGGGGGATGGGCTTTGATTTTCTTTGTGGTTTTAAGTGGCGTCTCTATTTTTTGGGCGACAGCTATCGGATTAGCAATTTATAATTTTATCAAATTGTGTTTGCTGGTTTTAATGGCGCTAGCTATTGTTCAATGGTTAAGATCGGGATCAATTAGACTCAGTCATATTTTAATTATTTTAGCTGGCTCGGCCGCTTTTCAATCGTTGTTGGGATTTTGGCAATTTCTTAAGCAGGCCAGTATCGGTTTGGGGTTTTTAGGCGAGTCAGTTCTCGGACCAACTATAGGTGGCTCAGCCAAGATCATTGTTAACGGAGCGCCCATTTTGCGCGCCTACGGCACGTTTCCGCATCCCAATGTTCTAGCGGCGTTTTTATTGTTGGGGCTGTTTAGTCTATATTATTTGTGGTTTGGATATAATACAAACGGCACAAACGTAATGCGCGCATCGCTAGTTAGATTTTTTTTAGTTGGAGGATTTTTTGTTGTGATTTTGGGTTTGATTTTGACTTTTTCTCGCTCCGCTTGGGTCATAGGCTTATTTTCAACAATGGCATTTAGCATTTATTGGTTGGTGCTTAAAGTCTCGCGCCGTCCCGCGATGTTTTTAGTGTTAGCACTTCTTACTATCAGCTCCCTACTACTAGTCATCTTCAATTCTTATATTTTCCCACGCGCTCATATTTCTGCCAGCGAGCCAGCAGTGGTTTATCGTTTGGAATATAATAAATTGGGAATGGATTTAATTAAAAATAATCTTTTAGGAGTCGGCATCGGTAATCAGGTTCTGTATTCGGTGCGTGAAGGTGTTTATCAAAAATTTGGCATGGATCAAGTTTGGCAATGGCAACCAATTCATAACATTTATTTGCTAATCGCGTCTGAAGTGGGAATCGTTGGATTTTTATTTTTTATGGTTTTTATCGGTTATTTAATTTTTGATTTAAGACGTCTATCATTTAACCCCTCGCACCCGACAATGTTAATAATGCTTATGGCGTTATTAATATTCGGTCTAGTTGATCATTTTCTTTGGACATTGCAACCAGGCAAACTTATGTTGTGGTTAGTTGTGGGTATGGCGATAGCGCGGAGCGTTGAGGTGGCCAGCCTTGCTTCTTCCTAAAATTCATAGTATAATTTCAGCAAAAGTTTGTAAGTTTTCTTTGACAATCAAAAATAGGAGGCGCAAAAGTGCACGATCACTGTCATAGGAGTCGCATGAAGCATGATTGTCTTAGTGGATATTGCGCGCGTGATATGAGTAGATATCGAGCAGTGCTTGGAATTACTCTGGGGATTGCTTTATTGGAGATTGTCGGCGGCATTTGGTCCGGCAGTCTAGCGCTGTTGTCTGACGCTGGTCATGTTGCTGGTGACGGGCTCGCCACGGTTATTTCCATAGTTGTCTATGTTGCGGTTCATAGACAGTCGTCGGAAGGAGAAAGTGCAATACGAGCGAGAGGCGCGTATATCCTCGGCGGACTATTTTTAATAACCGCCGGCTGGATTCTTTATGAGTCGTCTCAACGCTTTCGTGAAGATGTCCAGATCGCCACGCCAATGATGCTAGTGGTCGCTATGGTGGGGTTTCTGGGCAATTGTTGGCAAATGGGAGTAATGTCAGGTGGCATTAAAAATATTACCAATCTAACTTTGGAGAGGCATTTTTGGACCGATGCCATTCAAAGCGTTGGGGTAATAGTTACCGGCTTGACCATTTGGTTAACTGGCTGGACGTCCATTGACGCCGTTTGTTCAACCATTATAGCGCTGGTCATTGCTTTTTATGGTTTGGCGACCATCAAATCGGCCCGCGCGATGACCGACTTATCGTCTTGAGAAGAATATAAATACCCCCCGCCTTGTCCCGTTTACGGGACTTGGCGGGGTATTTTATTTTAATTGACAACATTTCGCGTCTAGCCGCGAAATTATCCGAATCTGTTATAATAAAAATGATTATGGACAAAAGAAATCAATTGCGGCAGTTAGAATCGGAAATAGAATCCGATAAATCTTTGCCCCTACAAGAATCAAATTTAGTATTTGGAGAGGGTAATATTGACGCGCGGGTTATGTTTATTGGGGAGGCGCCCGGATCAACTGAGGATTTACAGAGGCGTCCGTTTGTTGGTCGCGGTGGCCAATTGCTTAATAAAATCTTGACCGAAATTGGTTGGAAACGCGAAGACGTTTATATTACCAATATCGTCAAAAGACGGCCGCCCGATAATCGCGACCCGTTGCCGGAAGAAATTATCGTTTACCAGCCTTATCTTACTAAACAAATTGAGATTATTAATCCCAAAATAATAGCAACCCTGGGGAGATTCGCTATGAATTATTTTATACCTACGGCTAAAATCAGCAGAGACCAGGGCAAGATTTTTAGAGTGGGTCGGCGTTTAATGATGCCCATTTATCACCCCGCCGCGGCTCTGCGAGCTACTAACGTTATGAAAGATTTTAAAGCAAGTTTTAGTAAATTGATCAAGGCGGTTGCCAAGGCGGATGAATTGTTGAGTAAACAATGATCCGGAGGGGGTAATTATTTTTTGACGCCTCGCAAACTAGCTTGTTTTAGATATAATTATAGTATGACTCAGACAGCGCTCGTTTATTTGATAAATCGCTTCTTCTATCGTTTAATAGGGTTTTTGCGTCACTGGTATGTTGGCGGATTTTTTGTTGTTGGGCATCGCGCGTTAGTTATTTTACAATTTTTAGATAAACAATTAGCTCTCAAGGTTACATTTAGGCATTGGTTCAAGCCACTATATCAGGATTATACTATTTTGGGCTATATTTTGGGTTTATTTTTTAGAACTAGTAGGATTATTATCGCCACAGGGCTCTATCTTATTATCATCGTCGCGGCAGCCGTTGTTTATATCATTTGGGCCGCGGCGCCCTTGTATATTATTTATCGTGGAGTTCTGAATATATGAATCAAGAAATATATTTTAATGAGCCGCGATTAAAATTAACCTCAAGTGGTAGGTTTTTAGTCAGTTTCATTACATACCTTTTCTATGGCGTTGCGGTGGCATCGGCTGTAGTATTTTTGCTTTCTGATTTGATTTGGTTGCAGTCAATCGGATTTTTGTTGGCGGCTTTTTTATTGGATAGATTATTGAATTTACGCAAAGCCGATAGATCAATAATTGCTATCGGGCAGAGCGGCAAAATAAATACGGCCGACTATCTATCTCCATCGGCTTATGCAGCCATTGAACGTAGTCTGGAAAAATCTTTATTGGCTGGCGGAGACTTCTTTTTATACCTTATTGACAATTTAATTGGTCGCTCCGAGATTAAGAGCGGCCTTACGAGGTTAGATATAGATTTTGATGAGTTCACTAACAAATTAGCGCATCATCTACAAAATGTTCAATTCTCAAAACTAGACAAAGATGTTTTGTTGTTGCAAATAGAAAAGCTGACCAACGCCGCCTTTCGCCAAGCAGTGCTTAGTCATAATTCCCAAATTGACCCTAAAGATATTTTTGCGGCCCTTAGTGATCTAGATGATGAAAGCGTTGCTAGATTATTGAGACTTTTTAACATTGACGCCGGCGATTTGGAAAACGCGCTTATTTATAGCCGTTTTAAGAAATTTTTTTGGGGATTGCGTCGTTTGCCGGCTAGCTTAACCGGATTGACTAATAAATCGTTTGGGCGTCAACGCCGCATCATGAATCGCGCTTGGACGGCCAGACCAACTCCGACTTTAGATAGCTTTAGCAATGATCTTACCGATGCCGCTCACTCCGAAAAAATTGGTTTTTTGATAGGTCATAATGATGAATATGGTCGTCTGGTGGATGTATTGGCGCGTCCGAGTAATCCGAATGTGGTTTTGGTTGGCGATCCGGGTACTGGCAAAAGCACTTTAGTGGCCCATTTGGCATATCGCATTGTTCACGATACAGTTCCCGAGCCATTATTTGACAAGCGTTTAGTGGCTTTAGAAATAGGTCAGTTAGTTGCTGGAGCGGCCGAAGGAGAGCTACAGGAACGAATCAATAAGATAATAAATGAGATTATAACTGCCGGGAATATTATTCTGTATATACCAGATATACACAATTTGATTAAAACCTCCGGTCAATTGCATTTGAGCGCGGCTGATATTATTATGCCCGCGATTAAGGGTAATGCTTTTTCGGTCATTGGCGCGACTTACCCGCGCGAATATAAACAATACATTGAATCTAATAATGATTTTACTAGCTCGTTTGAATCCATAAAAGTCAAAGAAATTAGCGAAGATGAATCTATTAAGTTCTTGGTGTATGACAGTATTATTTTAGAGAAACAATATAAAATCATTATCAGTTTCGCCGCTATCAAAAACGCTACTAGGCTGGCGCGTAAATATTTTCGTCAGAAATTATTGCCGGCTAGCGCTGAAGATCTGCTCAAAGAATCCTTGACCAACGCCGTTAAGAGGAAAGATAAAATTCTTAACGGGTCGGATGTTGTAGATGTGGCGCAGAGAAAAATAAATATCCCGCTGGAGTCGGCTAGTGGCGGGGAGGCCAAGAGACTGCTTAACTTAGAGGGATTGATACACGAACGCTTGATTGATCAAGAGGCGGCGGTTCGGGCCGTGGCCAGATCATTAAGAGAATATCGCAGTGGATTGAGTCGTCGGGGTGGACCGATAGCAACTTTTTTGTTTGTTGGTCCGACTGGCGTTGGCAAGACTGAACTGTCCAAGATTTTGTCTAAGATACAATTCGGTTCCAGCGACGCTATGATTAGGTTTGATATGTCGGAATACCAGAACAAAGACAGCTTACGCCGCTTTATCGGCTTACCTGATGGATCTATCGGGGGGACTTTAACGGATGCCATTTTGGAGAGGCCCTATAGTTTGATTTTGTTGGACGAGTTTGAAAAAGCCCATCCGGATATATTAAATTTATTCCTTCAGGTTTTTGATGATGGGCGTCTAACTGATAGTTTGGGTCGTACGGTGGATTTTCAAAATACGATAATCATCGCCACCAGCAATGCCCATTCCAATTTTATTAAAGATGAAATTGAAAATGGCGTAGATATTAAAAATATTTCTGATAACTTGAAGAAGAAATTGACAGAGATTTTCAGGCCAGAATTGTTAAATCGTTTTTCGGGGGTTATAGTATTTAGGAATTTGTTGCCGGAGCACATAGAGGCCATCGCAAGATTGCACCTTAAGGATTTAGCGAAGACTGTCGGAGAACAGGGAATCGGCATATCGTTTGATGAATCTGCCATAAAGCAAATAGCTGCCATAGGTTATGATCCTATTTTTGGAGCTAGGCCGCTACGTAATGCCATTTCCGAAAATTTACGAAGTATTTTAGCAGAGAAAATTTTAGGCGGTGAATTTGTGAAAGGTAGTCAAGTTAGGGTTGTCTATGACAGGGAATTTAAATTTATTGCCAATAATTCTATATGAACAAAATATTTAAGTTGAGACTACAATTTAATAGAATAGTAAGAGTTTTCGTAATGGTAGATTTCTTTTTTAATTCCGCCCTCGGTTTATTCGCTCCAGTTTTCGCTATATTTATTTTAGAAAACATTCAAGGCGGATCTGCTAGGGTCGTTGGTTTCGCGGCTGCTATTTATTGGATAGTAAAATCAATTTTTCAATTGCCGATTGCTCGTTTCTTAGATAAAACCGACGGCGAGAGTGATGATTTCTGGGTATTATCTATAGGATATTTTTTAACTAGTTTCGTGCCCCTGTTGTATATTTTAGTAAAAGAGCCGTGGCATCTTTATGTTATTCAAGGATTTTTCGGTTTTTGTATGGCCTGGGCCGTGCCGGCTTGGTATGGTATTTTTACCAGGCATCTTGATAATGGTCGCATAAGTTTTGAATGGAGTTTGGAAAGTGTTATATCCGTCGGTTTAGCTACTTCAATTGCTACCGCGACAGGTGGTTATATTGCTGACGTTTTCGGGTTTACAACATTGTTTACTATAGCTAGCGCGCTTTCTTTCGTGGCGACCTTCTCATTGCTATTAATCAGAAAAGATATAAAACCCATTGATCACAAACAGAAAGTAGTTCTAGAAAGGGTCAACCATCGATCACTATGACCAATCAGGAAATAGCTGGCATACTTTATGAGATCGGCGCATATTTGGATATGGCCGATGTGTCATTCAAGCCGCGTGCCTATGAAAAGGCCGCTGAGATCATATCTTCACTACCCGACTCATTGAGCGATGTTTATAAAAAAGAGGGAACTTCGGGGATTAAAAAAATTCCTAGTGTCGGAGCGTCCATTGCTGAGACGATAGAAGAATTGATTAAAACTGGTAAATCCAAATACCATAAAGAGCTTAAGCAAAAAACCCCAGTGGATTTATCCAATCTTACCAGAGTAGAGGGATTGGGCCCTCGTAAAATTAAGATGCTATATCATAAACTGGGGATAAAAAATCTTAAAGATTTAGAATTTGCCGCCAAAAAAGGCAAAATAGGCAAGTTGGCTGGATTTGGCGCCAAGAGTGAGACTAACATACTCAAGGGCCTAGAGTTTCTCAAAAAATCCGGTGGTAGATTCTTATTGAGCGAAGTATTGCCGTTAGCTAGAGAGATAGAGCGTCGCCTTAATAATATTGCTGGTGTTAAAAAAGTCCAGATTGCCGGCTCAGTCAGGCGCGGGAAGGAAACTATAGGGGATATAGATATTTTAATTATTTCTAATGATGCCGATAAAGTTATGGAATATTTTGTTAAGATGCCGGAAGTAGGGCGAGTTTTGGCTCGGGGCGATACTAAGTCATCGGTAACTTTAAAAAAGGGCCTAGATGTTGATGTGCGTGTTTTGTCTGAAAAATCCTATGGATCGGCATTGGCGTATTTTACCGGTTCCAAAGATCACAACGTCGCCATGCGTCAGTTAGCTATAAAAATGGGATACAAACTTAGTGAATATGGCTTGTTCAAAGGCCAAAAACAAGTTGCCGGCAAAAACGAAGAAGAGATTTATAAAATTCTTGGCTTAGATTATGTGGAGCCGGAACTAAGAGAAATGACCGGAGAGATAGAGGTCGCGCGCAAGCATCAATTGCCTGAACTTATAAAATATGGAGATCTTAGAGGCGACTTGCAGATTCAGACCAATTGGAGTGACGGTAAAAATTCTATTGAAGAAATGGCGCTAGCTGCTATGAAAATCGGTCTGGAATACATCGTTATCACGGATCACACTAAAAGATTGGCTATGACTAATGGGTTAGACGCGAGGAGAATTGTTCAGCAGGGCAAGGAAATTGATCGGGTCAACCAGAAGCTCAAAATTCAAAACTCAAAGCTAGTTATATTGAAAGGTAGCGAATGTGACATTCTTAAGGATGGATCTATGGATTTGCCGGACGAAGTATTAAAGGATTTGGATGTAGTGGGGGCTTCGGTACACTCATATTTTAATTTATCCGAAGAAGAACAAACTAATCGCATACAAAAAGCCATGCGCAATCCTCACGTTGATATATTATTTCATCCAACTGGTAGATTAATAAACCGTCGCGAGGCCTATGCCGTAGATGTGGACGCCATTATTAGAACCGCTAAAGAAGCCAAAACCATTATGGAGATTGACGCTTTTCCCGATAGACTAGATATTAAAGATGAATATATCAAGCGGTGCGTTGATGGAGGGGTGAAGATGTCTATTGATTCTGACGCTCACGACATCAGCCATTTGTCCGTATTGGAATTTGGGATTATGCAAGCAAGACGTGGTTGGGCTGGGCGTGGCGACATCATTAACGCGCATCCGCTCAGAGAGATGTTGAGATATCTCAAAGGACGTGGTGGCGACAAATAATTTCCAATAAGTGTTATAATAAATATATCGGGTCAATGCCTCTTGTGGCCGCCCACTAATTAAATCAATGTTTAGCGATACTTAAGTTAAGAGGCTAAACTTAGTTTCTATTTTCTGATATATGAAAAAGATAATTTCAGCCGGCATCATAATTTTTAGAAGAACACCTAAGGGTATTAAGTTTTTATTGTTATATCACGGACATAATTATTGGAACTTTCCTAAGGGCAAAATGGAAGCAGGTGAGCGTAGTTGGCAAAGCGCGCTCAGGGAAGTATTGGAAGAAACGGGCCTTAAAGACACAGAGCTAAGGTTCGTTAAGAATTTTAAAGCTTTTGAGAGGTTTACGATGGGCGGAAAGGATAAGGTTTTTAAAATAGTCATACTTTATTTAGCTGAGACTAAACAGCCGAATATAATTGTTTCGCACGAACATGAAGGTTACGGCTGGTTTACCTTTAGCGAGTCAAAAAGAATATTGTCGCGTTATCATGAAAACATTAAAATTTTAACTACGGCCTATGACTTTCTTCGCAAGGGATCTCGCGGTAATCAGAAAAACAATGTGAAGTCGGACTCTGTCATAAAAGTCAGTCAAGTTGACAAGAAATCTTGAATTCTATTGCCTGGACAATTTTAACTAAGAATTTCAATCTAAAAACCCATCTTTAACAGATGGGTTTTTAGATATTTGCTATTTAACTTTTTCCAATATTTTAGCGAATACTTTTGGTTCGTTTTGGGCTAGATCTGCCAATATTTTTCGGTCCAACTTTATATTGTTTTTCTTAAGACCTGATATGAGTTGGCTATATTTAGTGCCATTGACTCGGCTGGCTGCGTTGATTTTGACATTCCAAAGTTGACGATAGTCGCGCTTCTTTTCTTTGCGTCCCCGGAAAGCATTGGTCCAGGCGTGTAATAGGGCTTCTTTGGCGGCGCGTTCTTTAGACTTTCGCCCCCAACGAAATCCTTTGGTGTATTTTAGAACATTCTTGCGTCTTTTATTGGCGATAGTGCCGCGTTTTACTCTAGTCATAGTTACAGATATTTTTTAAATGTTTTTAAATCGGCTGGATGAACTTGGCGCGACTTTCTTTTATTTCTGGTTTGTTTGCCATTTTTTTTAGCTTTAAAATGACCCACGCCCATTGGTCGGCGGATTAATTTGCCATTTTTGGTGACTTTTATTCTATGTGATACGGCTTTTTTCATTTTAATAACTAAATTTTGCTTATTTGGGCTATTAGTCCTCGCATACCGAATTTGGGTTCGGTGGTCATTTTGTGTTCTGGTAACATTTTAAGAAATTCTTCCATTTTTCGCTTGGCCCAGTCTCTATTGTACTTCTCTCGCCCCCGCAAAACTAGAAAGATTTCCACTCTGTGGCCATCATCAAAAAATTCCTTAATTCTTTCAGATTTTCGCTCCATATCGTGGGAGGCCTCCCTAATGCTGATTTGAATTTGTTTTAGGTCGGTTTTCTTTTGTTGCGATTTTTGTTGCTTATCTTTCTTCTCTTGCTGATATCTAAACTTATCAAAACTGATTATTTTTGCAACTGGTGGTTTGGCTAGGGGAGATACCCCTACTAGATCCAGGCCTTTTTCTTTAGCTAAAGCTAAAGCCGCCTCTTTGGTCATGACTCCTAGATTTTCACCGCTTTCATCTAAAACACGCAACTCAGGAGCGCTTATTTGATTGTTGATTTTTATATTCTGAATAAATAAAAGTATAACAGGTTTGCGTCGGCGAATCAAGTAATGGCGCTATTAATCTAAGTGCTCGTCTTTTTCAAAAATTCTTGCCAAAATAGATTCAAGCGGAGAGGATTCATCGGGGCAAAATTAATGGGCGGCACAAAGTGTCGCCCACAATCTAGTTCCCAAAAAGTTGAAAAGTTTTGAATTGTGGAAACGGTGGGAGTTGAACCCACATCCAAAATAGTTTTAAAGCACCATCTACAAGCTTAGATCTGAATCAACAGAACGAACGATCTTGAAATTTAATCGCGGATACAAGATCAACTTTCCGAGACGATTCTCAAATATGACACCGGTGATGTATCTATGAGACCTTGATACGCCGATGGCTTATGCAATATTAAGCGTAAGCGAATGCCAATTTTTGATTAGCAGTTCTTGTTTTGCCCAGAGTACGAGTTAGGCGCTCGGCCTGCGACACTTTAAAATTTTATTTTGTCAAAGCCCGTCGTTCCCGTGTTAATTTTTAAACGATCTACCAATTTCACGTTCAATATCTCGTTTCTGAATTACCTCTCTCTTGTCAGACTTTTTTTTGTTTCTGGCAAGCCCTAGAGCAATCTTTATGAGTCGCCCCTTATTGTACATCTTTAATGGCACCAATGTCAAGCGTTTGGCTTTGAGTTTGCTTATAAGTGAATTAATTTCTGAACGTTTGAGCAATAACTTGCGCGATCTTTTGGAGTCGTAACCGGTCGGGGTATTGTTGGGTTGATAGGGTGAGATATCGGCGTTAGTTAGCCATAACTGATTATCTTTAATAGTCGCGAAACTGCCGGCTAGATTTACTCGGCCGGACTTTATTGCTTTAACCTCAAAACCGAGAAGCTCTATGCCGGCTTCAACGGTATCTATAATAAAATAGTTAAAATAGGCTTTCTGATTTTTAGAAAAATCACTCATTCTATTATTATACAACATCTGGGGGATGTGGTATTTTTAATTTGTTATGGACGAACTCGCCACTAAAAAACAATTGACTGGAATAATGTGTTTAAAGCTTGTTTTGTGGTTTATGCTTTACGTAGTCGGACTTTTCGTTGTAGCGAAATTTTTGATAATTTTTTTACTTTTGGTTCTAATCAAAGCTATCTCACTCTCAGTTGAAACATCAGCTATTATTGCAACGATATTTCTATATGTTTGGACGTTCGGGTTGTCTATTTTGGCGATTAAACAAAAATATCTAGAATACACTGGTCAGGCGGATAAAAAATAGCAGTTTATCTGCTGTTGTATCTAGGGGAGTAGTATTGAAGTTGGTTATGTTTGTAAATTTGAAATAAAAATCCCCATCTTGCGTGTTTACGTTCGCGAGATGGGGAATGGATTAAGGAGATATGCGTCAGAAAAACATAGGGTTTTTTGTTCAATCTTCTTATAAAGGGGGCAGAGTTATTTTAGGAAAGCGTTTTTTCAAAATTGGCTTTATCCTTTTTAGGATATGCGCCAGTTGGGCGCTTTCTCTTTTCTGCACGTCGTTAAATTCCGGTAGCACCTCAAATTTAAATGGTCGCTGGAGTTTTTTTGTTCGTCGTTTCAGCCATCGGAAAAGTCGGAGAATTTCTCCTTCTGCTTCTGATTGAAACTTGACGGCGGACTCCGTCAGGCGAGGATCAACCGCCCTCGTTCCATTAGATATTAGGAAATCTTTTCTTCCTTTTGGAATAAAGACAAAATCAAATGGTTGCACCGTTAATTGAGATAGGGCCGCATTTACATGGGGTTTGCCACCGTTTCCAAAGCGTAGACGCGCGTAAGCCGCGTTGTCCACCCACCGATCGGTGATAATGACATGATATATCCCCGGCTGTTCCAAGTGGAGCAATGATTCGAAAAGCTTGTGCAGAATCCACATCTGCGCTTTCGGCGTTGTCTCCTGATTGATAGGAAATCCGTATGCCGGCGCGTTAGTGGCTGTTTCGTCAATGGCGGCCACGTTGAAACCGGCTTTTCGTAAAGTCTGCGCTAGCAGTGTCATTAAGATTGTTTTACCGCTACCATGAGTTCCACAAATGGCGATGAGCGCCGTGTGGAAGCCGCTTTTTCTTTTCATTATCTGCCTCTTTCTTTTCTGGAATTGGAATTATTGGAAGTCATTTTATTTTTCAAGATGCATTTAAAAGATACCACTTAAGATAATGGACATCAAGAATAAGGCCTTGCGATGGCCTTAGATTTTCAAAATCACAATAATGGCTGTAATAAAAAACCACCCGTTTATCAACGGGTGGTTAGATTATTCTATATTTCAATGCCAAATACCCAGATCTTTCCAATGAGTGCTATATCGGAAAATGAAAGCGCTGATAGACAAGGCCATCAAGCCTATCACTATTGGCGCTACATATGGATATGCTCCACATGCCATCCCACAGAGAATTCCGATGGCGGCTGCTTGCGAACAAGTCGGCCATATATTGGGTTGGCTGAAAAAACTTGGAGAAAAATAAGATAGAATGGCCATAGCTCCCATTAAAACGGCCAAAGAAATGCTTTGTCGAGCGGCAACGCCGACTAATGACACAATCGTAGCGGCGTAGGTGCCAGTTACCCATAAACGCATCATTGTTGATCCTTTCTTGGATGAGATAAAATATATCAACTTGCTGCCATCAGCATAGTCGATTTATTATTTTCAGTCAATTCGGCGCTGGATGCTTAACGCTTGATACGCGACACTTAGAATAACGATTGAGGCATTAGCGGTTCATCAAAATGAATATGCGCTTTCTGCATTTCACCGGTGGTGCGATGGGGGACTAAAAGATGTCCCTGTTTCTTGGTCAGTTCGTATAAATCCTTAGTTATTTTTACATCGTTGAGGCAATAATCCCGCAGTTCATCAAATTTACCCTCCTTATATAATCTGATCGCCTCCAAACCACTGGAATGAGTTTTGCCGGTATTGAGATTAGTTTTGGCTAAAATATCTAAGCTTATTCTTTGCCCTAACAGTATTTCTATTTCGTCCAGCAGATCAATTCTAGACAGATTAAACAAATTAATGCCGCAATGTTCGTTCAGTACTGGAATGTCAAAACGGTTAATACTAAAGCCGATAATTAACCCCGTTTTTTTGAGAAGGTCATTTAATTCTTTAACTTGATACTCATTGAAGGAGAGGTATTTATTTTGTTCATAAGAAAAAACGCCGACTAAGGATACTTTTAAATCCTTGATATTTTGCTGTCCACCGACATCAGCAAACGAGTTTTTGGTTTCTATGTCTATTACTAATTTGTCCATGGTTTGGTTAATTTGTTTTTTGTTTCGGCTAACTAACTAATTTACCAAGTAACTAAGCAACTATTAAACGTGTCTATCCGCCACCTTTGAGGCCGCGTAACTGTCGGGCTTAGTTTTCACTCCAAAATTATTAGCTCTAACCATGCCGACCAATTCTTGGATGATGGCTTTGGTGGCTCCATTTTCGCCGACATCTATATGTATTTCAAAATCAACGCGATCAGAAAGCTTAGAAACAGGATGCTCTTCCATATCAATTCCGGCGCTCAAAACCAACTCATCGTGGCTTATTTTTTGCAAAGATTCAATAAACTGCTTGGCTATATCTAAGGACATTAACGCTTCTTGCCAAATGCGGTTTCTGAGAGTGTGAAATTTTTTATCGTTAGCAATTCGTCGCCAAAAATACCGCCCGCCATTGCCGACGCGATAAATGACAATAGCCGTCACGAAATCAGCCGTTTTGTCGGCGGCCGCCTGTGAATCAGTGCCAATGATTATTTTGTAGTTACAATTTTCATCGGCGTTTATAAAATCAATGGCCTCTTGCGCCACTTGATCGGCATTCAGCTTTATCCCGACAGAGTTATTAAATAGATAATCCATATATATGTAGTTGAGGATACGCCGTTTCTTCATTTTTGTCAAAACAAGCTCTTGACCAGATAGAAATAATCTGCTACAATACGCATCGTACTTTGTTAATTGAATTTCCCCGCGTCAGCGATTGCTGATGCGGGATTTTTTATTCACTCGTCAGTTGACGAGTGAATAATCCTGAGCGTAGTTGGGGGCCTCATATGAAAATATTACATTATTGCTGATACTATGTTTTTTCGGTAAAATATAACCAATGAAGAGAATCTACCTAGATTATGCCGCTTCTACGCCAGTTGACCCAGTGGTTAAAAAAGCCATGGATCCTTATTTTTCAAAAATGTACGGCAATGCCGGTTCTTTACATTCTTTTGGACAAGAAGCATCGGCAGCTGTTTTTAGGGCTCGCGAAGTCATTGCGCAAGCTATCGGAGCTAATTATCGGGACATTATTTTTACCGGTTCGGCCACGGAAGCTAATAATTTGGCTTTGCGCGGAGCTGTTAAAAGCGTCAAGTATCAAATGTCGGGTATCAAGCCAAGAATTATTATTTCTTCCATTGAACACGAGTCTGTTTTGGAAACGTGTCATGATTTAGAGAAAGAAGGAGTAGAAATAATTTATTTACCAGTTTCCAAAGATGGGATAGTTGATTTAGTCGCGCTCAAAAAGGCGCTCAATGACCGCACTATTTTAGTTTCTATAATGTATGCCAACAATGAAATCGGCACCATCCAACCAATATCTAAAATTGCCGAAATTGTCAGCGATTTTCGTAAACCCGAAGTTAAAAACCAACCAACTAACCAATTAACCAACTGCCCCTTACTTCACACCGATGCTGTCCAAGCTTTCCAATATCTTGATTGCAATGTTCAAAAATTGGGAGTGGATCTAATGACTTTATCAGCGCATAAAATCTATGGCCCCAAAGGTATTGGCTGTCTTTACGCGCCATATCGCAATAATCATTATCCATTGTCGCCAATCGTCACTGGTGGTGGACAGCAAAACGGTATTCATTCGGGGACAGAGAATGTTCCTTATATCGTCGGTTTCGCTAAGGCCATTGAGTTGGTAGTTAAAAATCGGGAAAAAGAGGCTAAGCGCGTAAAGTCTTTGCGTGATTATTTTTGGCAGAGATTAAAAAAGATTGCGTCGGGGATTACGCTTAATGGGTCTTCAGAAAAAAGATTGCCGAACAACCTTAATATTTATTTTGCCAAGCAATCAGCGCAGGATTTGCTGATTAAACTGGATATGGTCGGCGTGGCGGTATCGCCCGGCTCGGCTTGTCGCGCGCAGGTAGCTAGTTCCTCTTATGTGCTGGAGGCCATGGGTTTACCGACGAATCTTTGTTCTAATAGTTTACGGTTTACTTTGGGCAGACCGACGATTAAAGTTGAAATAGATACAACTATTGACAAATTAAAGAAAATCTGCTATCCTCAAAACAGATAAGCGATGCTTCGGCACGGGGCCGAAAGACAGGCTTGGAATAGTTGCTTGAAAAAAGAGGGAAGAAACCATGAGAGTAAAGAGCGCGTCCGATCCGACCAATGGCCCCGTCAAGGACCCCGCCCGCGGAAGGAAGAAGTTGGGCGATTTCTGCCGTTGTAATTTGAGGAGAGATGTATTTACTCCTGTGGACGGAGACGTCGACTTTTATGCCCCTTATGAGGGGCATAGTCTGCGCTCGCTCTTCTGTGAGCCCAGTCTTTTGGAGTCGGACTCCTTGGATTAAGGCGATCTTTCGCCCGGGCTTTTGGATGACGAGTTTCGGGTCCCCCGTTCCATATTTTCGGAACGGGGGACTTTTTTATTTGATTTTGCCGATTCTAAAAATCGGCAAAATCATTCTGAGGGAAGCGAAGAATAACAATATGTCAGGAAAATCAGTCTGCTATTATTGCGAGGAGCCGTCCATTAGCTGATGGGCGACAAGGTGGTAATCTAACTATAATGTAAGATTGCCGCGTTACGCTTGCAATGACGGAAAATGGGTGCTTGACATCATCAAGGGCCTGATATAATATAAATACATATTCCGCAGACAAGAGGTTGGCCAACAGCCGTAAATCCTCTCAAGGAGAATTAGTTAGTTGGTTAATTAGTTAGTTGGTAGCTTTGCAAAAACAATTAACTAACTAACAACTAATTAACTAGAATCTCTGCGGCATAACAGCCGTTTTTATTTTACACGACCGTTCGTGGCATTCATATAGAGTCTATAATGTTTATATCATATTTTTTATGTTAACTAGAGCAGAAAAAAAGGAATACATAGATTTAGGTAAAGATTTAGCCCAAAAGAGCAAGGCGCTAGTTTTTGCCGATTTTTCCGGCATCAGCACGGCTGATATCCGCAAATTAAAAAGCGAATTGAAGAAATTGGGGGCCAATTTTAAAGTTATTAAAAAAAGATTGCTCAAACTATCTCTTAAAGAAGCGGGGATAGATGTGGATCCCACTCAATTTGACTCTCAGGTAGGTACAGTTTTCGCCAATGACGATCTGATTTCAGTGGCGGCGCCTATTTATAAATTTTCTAAAGAATTAGCGAAAAGCAAAAAAGATTTTAAAATATTAGGAGCTTATGACTCAGTAGAAAAATCATTTTTGGATGCCGATCAATTTACAATTATTGCTAAATTGCCATCGCGTGAAGTTTTGTTGGCTCAATTAGTCGGCATGATGGCCGGGTCTATCAGGGCATTTATGTATATAGTTGACCAATTAAGTAAGAAGGGTGATTCTTCCGAAGTCACGTCAGATGCCAGCGTCAACGATGTTCCTAAGCCAGCAGAATCTACCAAAGAAACAGAGTCAACGACCGCTTCAGCTGAGGTGGCCAACGGTAAGAAATCGGACAATGAAACACAGCCGCAGGATAAACCAGCGGATGATGACAAAACGGTCGAATCAAAATAGTTAATAAGTATTATGGATAAATTACAACAAATTATAGATCAAGTGGGAGAACTCAAAGTTACCGAACTGGCCGATTTAGTAAAAAAGATGGAAGAAAAATTTGGAGTTTCTGCCGCCATGCCAGTTATGGCTGGAGGCGCGGGTGGTGGTGCCGGGGCTGAAGAAGAAAAAACTTCCTGGAATATTATGTTGAAAGATGCCGGCGCTCAAAAGATTCAAGTCATCAAAGCCGTAAAAGAAATTACTGGCTTGGGATTGCAAGAAGCCAAAGCGCTTGTTGATGGGGCTCCGAAAGTGGTCAAAGAAGGACTTAAGAAAGAAGAGGCCGAAGAAATGAAAAAGAAATTGACTGAGGCGGGCGCCGTGATAGAGCTTCAATAATCTTAAAAAAATATCCACCAATTGGTGGATATTTTTTTAAATATGGACGCTACTGGGATCGAACCAGCGACTTTTCCGACCTGCCTGCCGTATTGGTGCGCGCACCTGGATTCGAACCAGGGGCCTTTGCAATGTGAATGCAACGCTCTAACCAGCTGAGCTATGCGCGCCTAGATAGGCCTATTTGTTAAACAAGTAGGCGGTAGGCGGGCGCGAACGGAACGTTCTGCCACTGAACTAAGCGTCCGATTAAAGCCGTCCCATTTGATGGGGCGGCTTGTTTATATCTAAGCGTGACTGAATTTCATAAAACTATTTTTACCAATATGCACATATCTAACATAATATGATGTTCTGGGAATCTTACCTAACAAATACCTGCGCTGTTTATTGGAAAATCTTTTATAAAGAATATTTTCCAAATCATAAATATATTGGTGATGAGCGGTGGGGAATATTTGATGACATAATTCATGGATCAAGGTTTTGATTTTTTCATCTTCATCCAGATCATCGTCAATTAATGCGTAAATTTCCAGTAAGCCATTAGTGATGAGATAACCGCACAGCGAGCCACGTGATTTATTGTCGGATAACAGACCTCTAATGGATTTAACATGCACGATTCTTTTGTCCAATATGAATTTGAATTGCATAAAAAACACGTTAACAAAAACAGCGATCTCTCTGCCGGCCATGGGCGCCTCCTATCAATATTTATACAATCAAAATACTACTGACATCATAACGTTATTTTCGGCTGATTAGCAATATTCTGCGCGTTAATACGTTGATTTTTGAGAAGCGTTGTTATCCACAAGTTCTGTATTGGTGAATTGGGGAGTGGTGGTGTATAGTTAAACATAGGTGGGGAATTGTGGATAAGTATGGGGATAACCTCACTTTCTGGGGATAACTTTATAAAGATATGTTCATCGGAGAATATCAACACAATTTAGATGAGAAGGGCAGATTGGCCGTACCTGCTAAATTTCGCCAACAGATGAGGGGAGCCATTATAACCCGCGGACTTGATAAATGTTTGTGGGTCTTTAATAAATCAGAATGGGAATTGCTGGCGCAAAAATTAATCGCTCTACCGTTGGCTCAGGCAAATTCTAGGGCGTTTGTTCGTTTAATGTTGGCTGGCGCCATGGAAGCTCCGCTTGATGTGCAGGGCAGGATCTTAGTTCCAGATTATTTGCGTCGTTATTCAGGATTGAAAAAATCGGCCATTGTGGCTGGTTTGTATAATCGCATAGAAATTTGGGATGAGAATAAATGGCAGAATTATAAGTCCAAAACCGAGGCCTCTTCCGATGATATAGCAGAGAAATTGTCGGAATTAGGGATATGATTCATCAAGCAGTTCTTTTAAAAGAGGTAATAAAAGTTTTAGATCCAAAACCGGGAGAATTCTTTATTGACGGGACAGCTGGCGCGGGGGGCCACAGTCAAGCCATTGGGGAAAAAATTGGCGATAAAGGAAGATTATTGGCTATTGATTGGGAAAAGACCGGAGAAAACTACGCTGACTTGCCAAAGATTTTAAAAGATAAGCATTTAGGCAAGGCAGACGGTTTGTTGCTGGATTTGGGGTTTTCTTCCGATCAATTAATATCCGGGTCCGGCTTCAGTTTTTTAAAAGATGAGCCTCTGATTATGACTTATAGTTCTGATAATGACCCGGCTAAAGATGTTTTGTTAGAGCTGACAGAAGATGAATTGGCGGACGTCATTAAAACCTATGGAGAAGAACATTATGCCAAACGTATTGCTGAAGCCATCAAGGAACAAGAAAAAAGAAAGCCAATTGATACTACTGGAGAATTGGTGGCGGCCATAAAAAGAGCTGTGCCACCTAACTATGAAAATGGTCGCATAAATCCAGCCACTCGGACTTTTATGGCTCTTCGCATATATGTCAATCGGGAATTGGAAAATTTGGAAATTTTATTACAACAGTTGGATAAAATATTAAAACACAATGGACGAGTCGCTATTATATCATTCCATTCATTAGAGGATAGGTTGGTTAAAAATTATTTTCGCGACTTAGCCAAAGAGAACAAGCTGGAAATATTAACCAAGAAGCCAATCGTCGCTAGTCAGGAAGAAATAATTAATAATCCACGTTCGCGCTCAGCCAAGTTGAGGGCGGCCAAGATAGTTAATTAGAAATCTTATTAAACCAACTAACTAAGTAGCCAAAATATGACCATCATTGAACCGAATAAAAATAAATTTCATTTTAGTCCGTTATTGACCATATTAATAATCGGTTTGATTGTTGGCGTCTTATCCAATATTTACCTTTACAATAAAAACGTTGATTCGGCCTATTTACTAAACAAACAAGAGAAGCATTTACAAGAATTAGAAGTGATTAACGCCGATAATAAGAATCAGCTATATAAGATATTAGATGATCGCAATTTTAATGAAGTGGTTGCAGAGCTAGGCTTGGTAAAAGATAATAGGCCGGAATATCTAAAAAGTCATGTCGCCGCTTTAGCGGCTTTGTTTAATTAAAATGAAATGGCGCGTTTTTTTATTAACTGGCGGAATATTTTTGGCATACAGCGCTTTAATTTTTAATCTTTCTAAACTACAACTAGAACAAGGCGGTTACTATTCCGCTAAAGCAGAATCCCAATATAGATCATCGGGTTTTTTGCGGGCTCAAAGGGGTAATATTTATTTTGTGGATAAAAACGACAATCTTATTCCGGCCGCTATCAATAAAAAATATCCGACAATATTTGCCGTTCCTGAGGAAATAGAGAATAAAGACGCGGTCAGCCAAACGCTAGCCTCAATATTGACCTTAGACGAACAGACTCTGCGCAATCAATTGAATAAGCCGGGCGATCTTTACGAATTATTGATTACAAAAGCGGACAAAGAACAAGTTGAAAAGATTTTAGCTGCGGATCTGACAGGTGTTTATATTGATAGCCAAGAATTCAGATTCTATCCATTTAATGAATTGGCGGCTCATGTTTTGGGTTTCGTTGGCGTAGACGAACAAGAGGAGGTGGCTGGCGGGCGTTATGGCATAGAACTTTATTTTAATGATTTATTAAGTGGTCGGCCCGGTAAATTGGACGCATCTGGACAGGGCAACAAAACCATAGAGCCCGTCGATGGCGAAGATGTCGTCCTGACTATTGATAGAAACATACAAGCCAGAGCAGAGGAGATATTGGATAAATTGATAAAAGATTATCGTGCCGTTGCCGGAACCGTTATAGTGGAAGATCCCAAAACGGGAAAGATTTTAGCGATGGGTAATTATCCTACTTTTGACCCCAATAATTATTCGGAATATCCATTAAAATCATTTTTAAATCCAGCAGTACAGGCCGTTTATGAACCGGGCTCTATATTTAAAGTTATGACGATGGCGGCCGGTATTGACAGTGGACGTCTCAAACCTAGCGATAAATATTATGATAGCGGCTCTGTTACTTTTAACGGTAGCACTATTAAAAATTGGGATTTGAAGGCGCATGGCTGGGTTACTATGACAGAAGTTATTGAACAGTCTATAAATACCGGCGCGGTGTTCGCTCAGCGTCAGACTGGCGAGGGGATTTTTTACGATTATTTAGTAGCTCTGGGATTTAAAGAGCCTACGGGGATTAATTTGCCGGGAGAGTTAAGGGGTAGTTTGGTCAATCTTGAAACGGATGTCAGAGACATTAATTTTGCTACGGCGTCTTTTGGGCAGGGAGTGTCCGTAACGCCGATAGAATTAATTGCGGCCGTGTCAGCTATAGCCAATGATGGCGTTATGATGAAGCCGACTATAAATAACAACGAAGATCCGGAAGTTATAAGACAGACGCTGTCTCCAGAGGCGGCTAATCAAGTTACGGCCATGATGGCTTCAGCTGTGCGCAAAGCGCAAGTCGCGCAAATACCCAATTATGAAATTGCCGGTAAAACTGGCACGGCTCAAGTGCCGAATTTTGGTAAGGGCGGCTACACGGACGAGGTTATAGATACTTATGCCGGTTTTGCTCCGGCTACCAACCCCAGATTTGTTATTCTTATAAAAATTGATAAACCATACGGGGCGCCACACGCGGCTTTAACAGTTGTGCCCGCTTTCCGAGAATTGGCAGAATTTATATTAAACTATTACAATGTTAGGCCAGATAGTTTTGAATAAATATATAAAATAATGAAAAACTACTTTAATAAACTTTTGAGATGGAAATTACGCGTTTTGGCGCGTTGGACTATCAAAAAATATCAGCCTGGGATTATGGGGGTGACCGGCAGTGTCGGTAAAACTTCTGCCAAAGAAGCCATTTACGCCGTTTTGCGTAGCATACGTCGCGTTCGCGTTAGCGCCGGCAATTTCAATAATGAAATCGGTCTACCGCTAACCGTGCTTGGCGATTGGCAATATGTTGGCGGTTTTTGGTTTTGGGTTAGAGTGATTTTGGCATCGTGCTGGCGCCTTGTATATCCAGTCAAGTATCCTGAAATTTTGATTTTAGAATATGGAGCTGATAGACCGGGCGATATTAGATATTTATTAGATATAGCGCGACCTCAAATAGGCATAGTTACAGCTGTGGGTGAAATTCCGGTCCATTTAGAGTTTTATAGCGGGCCCGAGGCCGTAGCCAAGGAAAAGGCAAGATTGGTTGAATCGTTGCCGGCCAACGGTTTTACGGTTTTAAATTTTGACGATCCGGTTGTTTTGGAAATGAAAGAGAAAACTCGCGCTCATGCTCTGACGTTTGGCTTCGGTGATGGTGCGGAGGTTCGTATTACAAATTTTGAGAACCGTTGGAATAATGGTCGTCCCGAGGGCGTGGCATTTAAATTAGAATGTGCCGGTAGTTTTGTGCCGTTGAGGATTAATGGTTGTTTAGGAAAGCCTCAAGCTTATGCGGCGGCAGCCGCGGCATGCGTGGGCCTGGCTTTTGGTATGAATTTAGTGAGAATTGTAGAGGCATTACACTATTATAAATCACCGCCACATAGACTTAAGGTGATATCGGGCATTAAAAACAGTTTTATTATAGATGACACCTACAACGCTTCTTTACTATCCATGCAGGGAGCGTTGGAGTCTGTTAGAGACGTTAAAAAGCGACGTAGAGTTGGCATTTTGGGCGATATGTTAGAGATCGGCAAGTATTCTATCCAAGCGCATGAAACGATTGGGCGTTTAGCTGGCAAGACATTGAATATTTTAATAACTATTGGTCCTCACGCGAAATTTATAGCCGCCGCGGCCAATAAGGTTGGTTTGGCTAAAAAGAATATATTCAGTTTTGATAGAGTTGAGGATGCTTTAGCAGAGGTAAACAAATTAGTAAGAAAAAACGACCTTATTTTGGTAAAAGCATCTAGAGCCATTGGTTTGGGTAAAATAGTAGACAATATTAGACAGAGCCAATAGAACTTCTTATAATATAAACGAGCTCCTATCGTCTAGTCCGGCCTAGGACGTCGCGTTCTCATCGCGAAAACTCGGGTTCGAATCCCGATGGGAGCACTACTTGACAGATATTCTATATATGCTATAATGCAACGACAACCAGTACATTGTTAGATGGTTTTGTTTTTGAGGCCACTTTCACGAAAGGAAAGATCATGGCCGACGCGCGCAAGAAGGGTGGCGAAGGGGTCGTCAAGGTCGCCAAGGGCGGGAGCCAGAAGAAGAAGTCTCTCCCGCGCCGTACGGGGAAGAGGAATCGCAACGGCTACGCCAGCCGCCAGGTGACGCGTACGGAGATGAACAAGTGGCGGCGGGTTATCCGCTCCAACTCGCCCGAGGATGCCCGCGGGTGGTCCGAGAGACACGGCTACATGTCCGACCTCCGCCAGCTGGAGGAGACGAACACCAAGATGGCGGCCAAGGCCCGCAAGGCCGTCGCCACCTAGTCGTACGCCCCCGATCTCACGATCGGGGGCATTTTTATTTTTCTTGACTCAGAACAATATATGTGATATACTTGCTTTAGGTAATAAATGCCCCGTGAGGGGCTGAATTTAATGGGTAAACCAAAAACATCAATTAAGGAAGTTATAAAAATTCTCAATGCTGGAGGCGTAGTTATTTTTCCTACGGAAACAGTTTATGGCTTGATTTGTGACGCCACCAATCCGGCAGCTCTTTTGAAGATTTATCAAATAAAAAATCGCGAATTAGGCAAGTCATTTCCCTTGCTGGTTAAAGATTTTAAAATGTTGGCCGATTATGCCATTTTCGGAGTTGATCAAAAAAAGATAATGAAATCGGTCAAAAAACCGACTAATTTTATATTAAAAGCCAAAAATTTATCGCCGCTAGTTATGCAGAAACATACCGCGGCTTTTAGAATTTCAACTCATTCCTGGGTTAAGCGGTTATTTCGTGATTTTGACAGACCGTTGGTGGCTACTAGCGCTAATTTGAGCGGTAAAAAACCAATCAGCGATCCGCGTGATTATTTGACTGCTTTTGGAGATAGGAGCAAATTGATTGAGGCGATTGTGTCCAATGGCATAAATCGTAAGACGCGGGCATCGGCTATTATTGATATAACTCGCAAACATCATAAAATTATAAGAAGATAGTCTTATTATGAATTTTAGGATTCTTAAAAAAGCCAAGCGTGGCTATGGTCGGCTGGGCGTTATTGAAACTGATCATGGCGTTATTCATACGCCATCTTTTGTTCCTGTGGGCACTCAAGCAACCGTTAAGGGATTAACCGTTGATCAATTGAGATCTTTGGGGACGGAATCGGTTCTTTGCAATACTTATCATCTATATTTGCGACCGGGTGATAAGACGGTTAAAAAAATGGGTGGGTTGCACAAATTTATGAATTGGGATCGACCCATTTGGACGGATAGCGGGGGATTTCAAGCATTCAGCCTGGGTGCCGCTATTGAGCATGGCGTGGGGAAAATAGCCAGCATCTTTCCTGGAAGAAATCAAAAAGATGTGGGCGAGAAAGAGCGCGTGATTAAAGATGGATTAACGCGTATCACCGAAGATGGCGTTGAATTCCGCTCTCATTTGGATGGCTCTAAGCACCTTTTTACGCCAGAGAAGTCTATGGAGATTCAAGAAAATCTGGGTGCCGATATAATTTTTGCTTTTGATGAATGCACCTCCCCGCTACATGATTATCAATATACTAAAAAATCCATGGAACGCACTCACAGATGGGCTAAGCGTTCTTTGGTCGCGCATAAACAGAAAGAGAAAAAACAATCCCTATTCGGCATTGTTCAGGGCGGCGCCTATAAAGATTTACGCGAGATCAGCGCTCAGTTTATCGGTAGTTTATCTTTCCCGGGTTTTGGCATCGGCGGCTCATTGGGTAAATCTAAAAAAGATATGTATAAAGTTTTGGAGTGGACTATGCCGCATTTGCCGGAAGATAAGCCCAGACATTTATTGGGCATAGGTTCTCCGGAAGATATTTATGAATGTGTTAAGAGGGGGGTGGATACCTTTGATTGTGTTTTGCCCACTAGATTGGGCAGAAACGGCAATGCTTTATTGTCCGGAGAGAATTTGAATATTAAATCAGGTCGCTATCTAAAAGATAAAAAGCCAATTGATAAAAAATGCAAATGCTATACTTGTCAGAATCATACGCGCGCCTACGTTAGTCATCTGTTTAGAGCCAATGAAATGCTGGGACCAATTTTGACTACCATACACAATTTATTTTTTATGGAAGAATTAATGAAGGGTATTAGAAAAAGCATCTGATTTTTAATATCTTAACGCCTCAGACGCTTTTGTCCTTTAGTATTTTGATTTTTTTATCATCCACTACCCTTAAGGGTAGTGGATGATTTTGTGGTGAGATTCTCATTAAATTTAAAACCCCCCGAAGACAATGGTGTCTTCGGGGGTGCGCATGATATCCATCGCGGGCGGACTAATTGCTCTTGATGGATTTTTCTCTGATGTCACAACCGACATCGGCGAGGCGGTCGTGGTGGGGGCATTTGTCGGGACGGCCATCCCGGGTTTCCATACACTCACCAATGCGTCCGTGGGCCATGCAGACCCACTGGCGGATTTCGGGCTTGGAGTCCATAACAGACCTCCTTACAAAAAGTGCTAATCGCCGAATCCGGGCGATACGGTGCCCGTCCTTGGGCGATTATTTCCTAATTAAAGTATAGCACATAACGCCATAACCTGTCAATGACGTATTATCAAGCCGGAAAACAAAAAAGAGCAAAATTGCTCTTTTTTGTTGTGTGCCGCGGGGGTGAATCGAACACCCGACACGACGCTCTTCAGGCGTCTGCTCTACCACTGAGCTACCGCGGCCTAAAAATATAATAAATCAGTTGCGCTATTCATACAAGACCTTATTATTAATAATATGAATGATTTAATCAAAAAACATTGTATTCCTTGTGAGGGAGGAGTATCGCCGTTGGATGAGATTGAAATTAAAGAATATCTTAAACAGGTTCCAGAGTGGTCGTTTATCAAAAGCCCCCATCATTCAATTGATCGTGAATTCAAATTCAGAAATTTTATTGAAGCTATGGAATTTGTTAATAAAGTGGCCGATTTGGCCGAAAGAGAGGGCCATCATCCTGATATAACTATAAATTATAACAAAGTAAATCTTAGTTTATGGACGCATGCCATTGGCGGTTTATTTGAAAATGATTTTATATTAGCCGCTAAGATAGACAAGCTATAATAAGCGTGTTAGAAAGACTTTTCCACAGGCGAAAATTGTTTCGCTAAGTTAGAATTAAGAAATGGAATATCCTCAATCAGTTAAGAAAAGAGACGGACAATTAGAAACATTTAATCAGCAGCGGATCGCCGATGCTATTCTAAAGGCCCTCAATGCTACCGGAGAGGGTAAGGAAGAAGAGGCTAGAAAGCTTGCCCAGAAAGTCGCACAAGCGTTAGCTAAAAAATATCCATCAAAAAATATCGTTAGTATTGAAGATATTCAGGATGTCGTTGAGGAGACTTTGATTTTGACTGATTATCCCAAAACAGCCAAAGCTTATATCCTTTATCGCAAGGAGCGATCTCAATTGCGCGAGCAAAGAAAAGAAATCCCCGAGGATGTTAAAAAGTTGGTCATAGAAAGCAGAAAATATTTCCGTAATTCGTTATCAGAGTTTGTTTATTATCGTAGTTATTCCAGATGGATTGATAATGAGGGCAGGCGTGAGACTTGGATTGAAACTGTAGATCGCTATATTGGGTTTATGAAAGAAAACATTGGCGATGCCTTATCGGGGTTGGAGTATCAAGAATTGCGTGAAGCTATATTACGTCAAGAAGTTATGCCCTCTATGCGTTTAATGTGGAGCGCTGGCAAAGCGGCCAAATCTAGTAATGTTGCCGGTTATAATTGTTCTTTTATAGCTCCGTCAAAATTGCAAGATTTTGGCGAGATACTTTATTTATCAACTTGTGGCGCTGGTGTGGGGTTTTCGGTAGAACAACAAACTGTTCAAATGCTTCCCCAAATTAAACAGCAGACTAGTAAAGTGCCGATTAATTATATTGTTGAAGATAGTCGTGAAGGTTGGGCGGACGCTTTAGTGAATGGTCTTAAAGCTTGGTTCGGTGGTAAAGATATAAAATTTGATTATTCTAGGGTGCGGCCAGTGGGCGCCAGATTAAAAACAATGGGCGGACGTAGCTCTGGCCCCGGTCCATTGCGTGAATTATTAGATTTTGCTCGCCGAAAAATATTAGCCAAACAAGGTAGGCGTCTAGAGTCCATAGATGTTCATGATTTGGTTTGTAAAATAGGCGAAGTAGTTGTTTCTGGCGGTGTTAGACGTAGCGCCTTGATCTCCTTATCGGATTTAGATGATCAAAAGATGCGCTTAGCTAAAAGCGGACAATTTTATATCAATGAACCGCAAAGATCTATGGCCAATAATTCGGTGGCTTATATCAAAAGACCAACCGCCACTGAATTTCTTGATGAATGGATAGCTTTGGCTAAAAATGGCACGGGTGAGCGAGGCATTTTCAATCGTGGCGATCTGAAAAGTCAGGTACCGGCTCGTAGGTGGAAGGTTTTAGCGAAAGACGCGGCTACCACCGGCACCAATCCTTGCGGAGAAATTATTCTTAAATCTAAAGAATTTTGTAACTTGACAGAGGTTGTGGCCAGAGTTGAAGATACCGAAGAAATTTTATTAAAAAAAATTCGGTTAGCGACAATTTTAGGGACCTATCAATCAACTTTGACCGATTTTCCATATCTTTCTAAGGAATGGAAGAAGAATTGCGAGCAAGAAAGATTGTTGGGCGTGTCTATTACCGGTCAATGGGATTGTCCGGTAGTCCGCCAACCGGAAGTGATGTCAAAATTGAGAGAAAAAGCAATTGAAATCAATAAGGAATATGCTGAAAAAATGAGCATAAATCCATCAACGTCAATCACTTGCGTGAAGCCGTCAGGCACAGTTTCTCAATTAGTAGACGCGGCTTCTGGTATGCATCCGCGACACGCCCAATATTATATTCGCCGTATCCGCATATCAGCTACCGATAGCTTATTTAAAATGTTAAAAGACCAAAAAATTCCTTACTATCCCGAGGTCGGTCAGAAGGACGGCGAAGCCAACACCTATGTTTTAGAATTTCCAGTCAAAGCGCCGCCGGGGTCGGTATTGCGCAATGACATAACGGCTTTACAGCAAATAGACTATTGGAAAATTGTTAAAGAGAATTATACCGAACATAATCCTTCGGTAACTGTTTCTGTGGGCGATGATGAGTGGATAGCGGTGGCTAATAAGGTGTATGAAAATTGGCCCATAATTGGTGGTTTATCCTTTTTGCCCAGGTTTGAACACGTTTATGCTTTGGCGCCGTATGAAGAAATAACTGAAGAGAAATATAATGCGATGATAGCTGAATATCCCGATATAGATTTTTCTCAGATAATCATTTATGAGAAGGAAGACGAGACTCAGGGAGCTAAAGAATTAGCCTGTGTCGGTGGAGTTTGCGAAATTTTACAGTAATATACTTAGAGAAAATTTTGTATTCTGTAGCCAATTTTTATAGCAAGTTGAGTTTTTTCCGTTCCAAGTGTTTTTCAGATTCCAAAACAATCTTTTCCATCATATTCACGGCTCCTACGGGATATTTGCCGATGGCGCTTTCTTCAGATAGCATTACCGCGTCAGATCCGTCCAAAATAGCGTGAGCTACGTCAGAAACTTCGGCGCGAGTAGGGGTCGGATTTTCAACCATTGATAGCAACATTTGCGTAGCCGTTATAACGGGTTTGCGCGCCTTATTACATTTTTTAATAATCATTTCTTGAATAAACGGCAGGCGTTCTATCGGCACAGCCATACCCAGATCGCCGCGGGCGACCATGACGGCGTCAGCGGCTTTGATGATCTCGTCTATATTGTCAACGGCCATTTGTCGTTCTATTTTGGCAATAATCGGTTTTATTTTGCCGTGCTTTTTCATTAGGTCCCGCAATTCCGTGATATCGTTTTTATCGCCAACATAAGAAAGGGCGATATAGTCTATGTTTTGTTCTAGGCCGAACGCTAAATCTCTCATATCTTTGGGTGTTATAGCTTTTTTAGCGCCTACTTGAAAGTGATGGCCCTCTACTGTTGTTTCTCGTGGTCCGGATAGATCTTGAATAATAGGTATGGGGCGACCCATTTTCGCGGCAGCCTTGCGGATGCGATTTATGTAATCAGTGTGTTCTTCATGTGTGCCATGAGAGAAATTGAGGCGGGCTATATCCATTTGGCTGTTTATCATTTCTTGCAAAACACTCAGCTCTTTGCTAGCCGGTCCTATGGTGGCAACTATTTGCGCGCGTGATGACATAGTTATTTAGTTAATTGGTTAATTAGCGAATTCATTTTAGATATTAGGAATTGGAAATTGATCATTTAATAGTAATCAAGCGGTTGTATTTTGCTATTCTCTCACCTCTTTGCATAGCCCCTAATTTTATTCCAAAAGCTCCGGTGGCGATGGCTAGATCAACTATGAAGCTATCATTAGTTTCTCCGCTACGATGACTGATAACGCATTCAATATCGTTGTCTCGCGCTAATTTCATAGTCGTTAATGTTTCAGTCAATGTTCCTATTTGGTTTGGCTTGATAATAACCGCGCCAATACTATTTTTATCTATGGCTTCTTGTAGTCGTGTTTTGTTGGTGACTGTTAAATCATCACCGACAATTAATGGTTTAATGGCTGATTTTAGTTTGGCAAAATTATCAAAATCTTCTTCGCCAAATGGATCTTCAATAGATAACAGGGGATAATCAACCGCCATTTTTTTATACAGTTTTATCAATTCGTCAGCAGTCATATTTGAACCGCTAACTTTATATGAGCCGCTTTCTAAAAAAGAGGATGCGGCTACGTCCATGGCTAATTTTATTTGATTTTTGAAACCAGATTTATCAACAGCTTCCATTAACAATTTTAGAGGTTCTTCAACATCGGTTAAGTTTGGCACAAAGCCGCCCTCATCGCCGATGTTGGCTTTTAGAATTTTCTTGAGAGAATTTTGAACTGAGTGGATTATATTTAGATTATCTTCTAGATTATCCATCTGAGGGACTAGATGATATTCCTGAAAAGCTAGATCGGTAACAGCGTGCTTACCGCCATTAATTAAGTTGGCATAAAGATAGGGCAGGGGGCGTGATTTTTTTATATCCGCCAAGTCATTAATATGCTGCCATAGTGAACGTTTCGTTGTGGCGGCGCCCAATCTGGCGATGGCCAAACTTACTCCTAAAATGGAGTTGGCGCCCAGATTGGCTTTGTCGGGCGTATTGTCCAGAGATAGTAAAAGATTGTCTATATCCGCTTGGTATTCGGGATTTTTATTTAATATGGCTGGAGCAATGATCTGATTGACGTTAGCGGCAGCTTTTTTTACACCCAAACCACCGAAACGTTTATTGTCGCCGTCTCTTAACTCAACGGCCTCAAACTTACCAGTGCTCGCCCCAGAGGGTACGGATGCGCTTACTTGATAATTTTCCGTGGCGGCCGTAATCAGCAGAGTCGGATTGCCTCGCGAATCCAATATTTCTTCAGCTTGCAGTGATTTAATTTTATTGGTCATTTTGTTGTTTTTTAATTTCTTTTTTTAAAATGTCTTTAAATGAAGGTTTGCGCTCGCCCTCTTTTTGTTTATTTAAATCTTTGTCCCCAGTTTCTGTAACGGGTTGAGTTTTCTTTTCTTGGCTGGGAATAGTTGGTTTACTGATTTTCTCAGGCCATAATTTATCCATCATATTTAATAATTATAACATTGGCCTTAGATACGTACCACTGTTGAGAAATGTTGTACAGTAAACAAAAATAATGTATTGTTTTATCAGTATTTTAACAATTTTAAAAACCCCTTAAGGAGGACTGCTTTGTCATTTAAACCAGCCCTGATTCCAGAATAATTTGTTGGAAAATGCATTATTAATGCCGTAGCCGTGTATTCAAAAGATAGATACCTGATCCTTAAATTAAGTGATGATAGGGTGTTTAAATCAGTTATTAGAGCTTATCAATTGCCCAACAGAACTGGGATTGGTTTCATGCCAGATTTTATTAATGTTGGCGGAACGGCCCTAATAAGAGCAAAACCAAAGGTTGAGATTAGATTCTTGTTGGGTCAGATAATAAAGAGAGTTTTTATTGGTGACACACCCAACAGTCCTTATGGTTCATTTATAACAATGTTTTTTAGAGAAGATGAAGTTGCTGTGATGCGTATTGAAGCTTCACCGGTATTACCAGGACAGAAAGCAGTAAACAACTTTGCCGTTTTTAGAGGCATGCCTCCTGAGAGTACGAGAATTGTTACGATATAAATATTAAAAGGGCCCCAATGGCCCTTTTTGTTTAGTTGATTTTATCAGCATTTGATAGTATGCTAACCCAAGATATCCGCGAGCCGAATTTAAGCAGGCTTAATACGTCGTTTTGCTCGAAGAGTCTACAAGGTCGTTTAATAAAATATATCAGAGCAAAATGTCATACGATCCTAACCGCGGCAACGCGCCGACTAAGAGATTCGAAGGAAATTGGAAATGCTCCAAATGTGGAGCGGATATTACCAGTCTTCCATTTGAGCCAGATCCGTCTAGACTAGATCAGCTCAAGTGTTTTGATTGTCATCGTAAAGATGCTCCGCCTCGCAGAAACTTCAGATAAGCATTTAAAACACCCCCGCAAAGCGGGGGTGTTTGTTTTAACACCCCTTGACTTCTATTAATATATATGATATACTACGTAAAACAGTTATTTGAAAAACTAATACCATTTCCAAGGAGTGGAAAAAGTGGTTAACGACAGAAGTGACAAAAAGTTGATTAAGGAGGGTGACCACATGGTGTGGGTCACTAGGGAAGAGTTGAATCGTCGCAAGGCTCGGGACAAGGCCAGGGACAAAAAGGCTAAGGATCAGAGGGGCAAAGAGTTGGGTAGGC
>JAUYMR010000017.1 GCA_030698695.1 bacterium
AATTCGGGAATTTTTGGCGGGAATGCGTTTGTGTCGCGCCTTCGGCGCGACCCCATTTCGGCTTCCAATTGCGATTTCCAATTTTGGCGGAGGGGGAGGGATTCGAACCCTCGATACCTTGCGGTATGCGTCGTTTCCAACGACGTGCACTAGGCCACTATGCGACCCCTCCATATTTCTTTTTATTTACTCGCGTTTATAACCCTTCTTGTATTCTAACTCGAGCTTGATAGATTCTTGTTCTGTGGCCATCATTATCTTCTCAAGAAGCATGAATGGTCTCCTAGATTTAGTTGATTGAATCTTGCCGGAATTATGTTCTTTAAATCGTCGATCGAGATTATTAGTTCGACCAGTGTATAAATTTCCATCCTTCGTACTTCTAAGAATATAAACTAAAAACATAATGTATGCACTAGGCCCCTGCCTGCCGGCAGGCAGGACTATGCGACCCCTCCATAAGCTGAATATATAATAACTCAGGTATTATTGTTAATCAATTTAAAAATCATGATTTTGCAATTATCTCATTGATGTTGAATATAACGCCGCGCTATATATAAACTCCGAGTAGCCAGTAGCTTTTTAAAGAGTTAAACTTGAGTAACTGTGATTAGAATGATTATAATCAATTTAATAACCAATGAATGAATTTTTAATAATAATTTTTCAATTAGTGGTTTTCCTTTTTTCAGTCATGATTCACGAAGTGGCTCATGGCGCGGTGGCTTTGAAGCTAGGAGATACGACAGCTAAGGATGCCGGGCGTCTCACTTTGAATCCGCTTAAACATCTGGATTTTTTCGGGTCTATTTTGTTGCCGCTGTCATTATATATAATATCTCAAGGAAGTTTTATCTTGGGGTGGGCTAAGCCGGTTCCTTATAATCCTTATAATTTAAAAAATCCCAAAAAAGGCGCCGGATTGATAGCCGCCGCCGGACCCTTAACCAATATTACAATAGCTGTTATTTTCGGAATTTTGATTAGAATCGCGGGCATATTTCCAATTAACGAGTTCGTGGGAATGTTGTTGCTAATGTTTAATATAGTTGTTTTCGTGAATGTGCTATTGGCTATATTTAATTTATTGCCATTGCCGCCCCTAGACGGATCGGGTATCTTATTTTCGTTATTGCCAGAGAAGTGGTCAATGGTTCGGCAGTGGTTGCAGCGCTACGGGTTTTATCTGTTATTTTTCTTTATTTTTTTCGGTTTTCAATTAATCATTCCCGTAATTATGTTTTTATATAGATTGATAGTCGGATCAGCCAGTGTTTTGTAGCGAACGTTAATCGTTGACACTTACTATTAATATTTGATAGAATCTTTGTTATGCCGACCATCAGGCAATTAGTTAAAAAAGGTAGAAAGAATATTGTGGGCAAATCTAAAGCTCCGGCTTTGTTGCGTTATTTTAATACGATTCAAAACAAACCAGTCAGATCGCCGTCGCCATTTAAGCGTGGAGTATGTGTTAAGGTTTTCACCACTACACCCAAAAAACCGAACTCAGCTTTGCGCAAAGTAGCTAGAGTGAGATTAACCAACGGCATGGAGGTTACCGCTTATATTCCGGGTGAGGGTCATAATTTACAAGAACATTCGGTAGTTGTTATCCGTGGCGGTCGCGTCAAAGATCTCCCGGGTGTTCGTTATCATATTGTTAGAGGTGTTTTAGATACAGCCGGAGTTGAAAGAAGGCAACAGAGAAGTAAGTATGGCGCCAAGACGCCTAAATAGTTGATTAGTTACTCAGTTAAATGGTTAATTAGAAAAACAAAAAAGCAATGCGTAAAAAACGTAATTATAAAAGAGATCATAAACCAGATTTTAAATTCGGCAGTGTCGCCGCCGGTCGTTTTATTAGTTATTTGATGTATGACGGCAAAAAATTGACAGCTCAGAAAGTTTTTAACGATGCCATGGAAACGGTTCATAAAATTGCCAAACAAGAACCCTTAGCGGTTTTTGAGAAAGCTCTAGAGAATGCTTCGCCATTGGTTGAGGTGTCCACTCGTCGCGTTGGCGGCGCCAATTATCAAGTTCCCAGAGAAGTCAGGCCCGAAAGAAAATTTATGTTGGCGACTCGTTGGATTATCCAGGCCGCTAGAACTAAAAAAGGCAAACCTATGGCCGATAGATTGGCTGAGGAAATTTTGGCCGCCTCTAAAAATGAAGGCGCGGCTATTAAGAAAAAACAAGATACTCATCGCATCGCCGAAGCTAACAGGGCGTTTGCTCACTTCGCCAGATAATAAACAGCGAAGTGTCTGGTTTTAAGATTTAAGACACGTAATACATGAAACATCATGGCTAGATTATATCCCATAGAAAAAGTCAGAGACATCGGCGTCATTGCTCATATTGATGCTGGCAAAACCACTGTTACCGAGCGCATTCTTTTTTATACTGGCGTTTCTCACAAAATTGGCGAAGTGCATACCGGTGATACGGTTATGGATTGGATGGAACAAGAGCGTGAACGCGGCATTACTATTACGGCCGCCGCCACGACTTGTTTTTGGGTGCCAACTTATCGTCGCGCCGAAGGTTTAACTAGCGGTTTAAACGAGGACGAAGTTAAAAAGCAATACGAGCATCGTTTTAATATCATTGATACGCCGGGACACATTGATTTTACTGTTGAGGTTAAACGTTCTATGCGCGTGCTTGATGGCGCGGTAGTGGTTTTTGATGGCGTCGCTGGAGTAGAGCCACAATCAGAAACAAATTGGCGCTATGCCGATGAATATAAAGTTCCACGACTTTGTTTTATTAATAAACTGGACCGCATGGGGGCCAACTTTGAATCGGATATCAAATCCATCAAAGAAAGATTAACTCCTAACGCCATACCTATTCAGATTCCGATCGGTGTCGAGGGCGATTTTGAGGGCGTGGTGGATCTTATCAAGATGAAGGCCTATTATTTTGAAGGAGAAAGGGGCGCCAGTATTATTGAGAAAGATATCCCCAGCGAGTCGCAAGAAGCGGCCAAAAAATATAGACAAGAATTAATAGAGAAGATTGTTGAACAGGATGACCAACTGATGGCGTCATATTTAGATGGCAAAGAGCCGAGCGTGGAAGACCTCAAGAGGGTATTGCGTCAGGCTACTTTAAAAATTACTATAATTCCTATTTTATGCGGATCAGCTTTAAAAAATAAAGGGGTGCAATTGGTATTGGACGCGGTTATAGATTTTCTACCTTCACCTGCCGATTTGCCACCAGTTAAGGGCTTAGATGTTAAAACCGGAGCAGAATTAGAACGCCATCCCAACGATGACGATCCGACCGCGGCTCTGGCTTTCAAAATTGCCAATGATCCATTCGTGGGATCGTTGGGTTATTTCCGGGTTTATTCCGGAGTTGTTAAAAAGGGCAGTTATATTTTTAATTCCACTAAAAACGTCCAAGAGAGAATCGGGCGCATTGTTCGTTTACATGCTGATAAGCGCGAAGAAGTTGATGAAGTGCCATCGGGCGATATCGCGGCCATAGTCGGTTTGAAGAGTACTACTACCGGTGATACTTTATGTGATCCGGATCACCCGATTATCTTAGAAAAAATTGATTTTCCAGAGCCGGTTATTTCCATTCGTGTTGAGCCAAAAACCAAAGCTGATCAGGAAAAGATGGGCATTGCTTTGCGTCGTCTAGCCGAAGAAGATCCGACTTTTCGGGTTGCCGGCGATATGGAGACCGGCGAAACTATTATTTCCGGCATGGGAGAGTTGCATTTGGAAATTATCGTTGATCGTATGAAGAGAGAATTTAAGGTAGAGGCCAGTACCGGCCGACCACAGGTCGCCTACAAGGAAACCATTAAAGGGACTGCCGATGCCGAGGGTAAATATATCAGACAATCTGGCGGACGCGGTCAATATGGTCATGTTCGGATTAAGCTACAACCGAATGAGCGCGGCAAGGGTTTTGAATTTATAAATGAGATTAAAGGAGGGGCCATTCCGCAAGAATTTATTCCGGCGATTGAAAAGGGTATTAAAGAAGCTATGGATAGGGGCGTGGTGGCTGGCTATCCTTTTGTAGATACGATAGTTAGCTTGTATGACGGATCTTATCACGACGTGGATTCATCTGAGGCGGCTTTTAAAATAGCCGGTTCTATGGCCTTTCAAGAGGGCGCCAAAAGGGCTAAGGCGATTTTGTTGGAGCCCATTATGAAAGTTCAAGCTATTGCTCCTGCGGAATTTTTGGGTGATATAACTGGAGATCTTAGTTCCAAACGCGGCAAGATTGAAGCCATGAATGATCGTGGCAATCTTAAAGTGGTAGATGTTAACGTGCCTTTGTCAGAAATGTTCGGCTACGCGACTAAATTGCGCTCCATGACGCAGGGCCGAGGTTCTTTCAGTATGGAATTTAATAGTTATGAAGAAGTTCCGGCTAGCGTGGCTCAGTTGATTATAGAAGGGAAGAAATAATAAGTTTTAGGTGTTGGGTATCAAGTGTCAGGTGTTATAATATAATAATGGATCGGTCTAGCGGAGTTACTTTAATTGAGGTCGTGATATATACCGGCATCGTGGCGATTTTTTTGGCTCTATCTTTTTTGGTGGTGGGGCAATTTTTAGAATATGGCGATCGTTTGCAGATAAGTAGGAATCTTAACGAGACTCAGAGATTCATTGTTCAAAAGTTTAATTGGGCCATGAGCGGAGCTCAAAATATAAATGAGCCGTCGTTGGGCAGTAGCGGTGTCGTGTTATCTATTGATAAGACTGGTTTTGCCGAGAATCCTTTGGTGTTGGATTCTTTTGATGGGGTTTTGAGACTGACGTCGGGCATAAATCAACCGGTAGAATTGAATCACAACGCGGTCATCTCGGATTTGTTGTTTGAACATTTGGATTTTTCCGGTCAGTCAGCTATTAGAATGACTGCCACGTTGACCAATGATTTCGCCAGCACGACTATTGATACGACTGTGATTTACGAATGAAAAAAATTTTTGAACAAAAAAATAGCGGCTATATTGCCGTGGTAACATCAGTCATTTTGGGAATGCTGATGCTGATGATCGCTGTTACATTAAGTTTGTCATCTTTCGGTTCTCGTTTGAATAATCTGGATTTCTACAATAAACAAACCAGCTATTTTGTAGCCCTTTCTTGTTTGGATAAGACATTGTTGGAGCTTTCTAAAGACAGCAATTACGGCGGCGATGCCACTACTACCGTAGATAGTTTTGAATGTTTCGCGTTTCCCATTGAGATTGACGGCAATAATAAAATTATTAAGTCCAGATCGCGGGTAAACGGCGCGACTACGAATTTACTATTGACTATTGAGTCCGAGACCTTATCCACAATATCATTAGAAGAGGTGGGAAAATTCTGATATACTAAAAATGATCTTGAAAGGTCGAGAAAAAATATTACGGATAGACGTTGATAATATGCGGATAGACGCCGATCACCGATCTGTGATCCGTGCCGATCAGCTCTCAATCTGTGTCCATCTGTAAACATATATGAAGAAAGGCTTTACCCCGTTAGAAATCTAACAAGCGGAGTAAATCGTTTTTTCAAGATTAGAATTAATAAGATATCAACGTTAAGAAAATCTATGATTAATAAAATTTCTAAACGAGGTTTTACTTTAATTGAATTATTGGTTGTGTTGGGCATTATCGCTGTCTTAGCCGCTATAGTTATTGTGGCTCTAAATCCAGCCAGACAATTTGCTCAAGCTCGTAATACGCAACGCGCTTCCAATGTTCGCACTTTATTGGATGCCACACAGCAAAGAATGGCTGACAATAGAGGAGTTTGGGATACTACTTGCGGATCCGCTACCGTGTCTTTGCCGACTTCTGCTACTGATATCGGTTCCGATACTGGTTTGATTGATTTGGAATCCTGCTTGGTTCCGACATACATTTCTACTATGGTTTTTGATCCAAGTACCGGCGATGCCGCTGATACTGATTATCAAATCGTTCAAGATGCTAATGGCCGTTTGACTGTAAGCGCTCCGGGCGCTGAATTGGGAGATGCGATTTCCGTTACTAGATAGTTCGTCGCATTGCAAATCGTCACAAAATTCTCCGCTATTAAGCGGGGAATTTTAATTTAGATGTTGTTTATAAACTCTATCGCGCTATCAACTCGGCGCGGTTTTTTACTTTCATATTGAATAGTTTTTAGATCAAGTATTTTTATGCGTACGCCGTTTTTTATAACATAAGTCCCGGGATTGGGATTTAGAGCTTTGATTTTGCGGATTGTTTTTTCCAATGGCCCATTTTCCAAATCTAATAATCCATCCTCGGTGATAAATTTTTTGGTGTAGGTAGCTTCAGTCTCGTTTTGTGGTTGTGGAGTTAAAGAGTTGCTAATAAATTTAGGCAAATTTTCTATAAGTAGATTAGCGCTCAAATCGGCCAATTTCTTACTCAGTGTTTCGTAGTTATCATCATCAGCTATTGTTAGTGGCGATTTTGCCAAAACTGGCCCGTGGTCAACTTGGGCGTCCATAAGGATTAAAGCCGTACCAGTTTTTGTTTCGCCATTGAGTAAGGCGGTTTGTATCGGCGTGGCACCGCGATATTTTGGCAGCAATGATGGATGAACTACAATAATTCCCATTTTGAAAGAGTCTATTATTTCTTGGGGCAATATTTTGGCGTAAGCGGCCAATATAGCGAAATCAAAATCGCCGAATTTCTTAACCTCTAATCTGAAACTATCAACGTCCAGTGTTTTTGGTTGCCAAACAGGAATATTATTTCTTTCGGCAATGACTTTGGTTGGCGGGGGAGTGATTATTTTTTTTCGTCCGACTGGCTTATCGGGATTGCAAATTACCAGATCTGGTTTTAGAGTGTTTTGTATAAGTTTTTCCAAGATTGTGGCGGCAAAGTCGGGTGTGCCGAAAAATACAAACATATGAGTTATAATAATATTATGCAGTCGTTAGAAGAATACGGCAACAATTACCTAGCCGAACTTAAGAAAAGATCATCGCAATCCCGCGTTTCTAAATCATATCAGTTGGTGGGGTTAGAGATAGCGGGCATGCTGGGCGATTTTAAAAATAAATCGCTTTATATTAAGTTAGCTAAACAGCATGGAGAGGACAAGATGAGGCGATTGGCTAAAAGCGTGCTTGATAGAAAGAATCTTAAAAATCCAGCGGCTTATTTTATGAAGGTATTGCATAGTGAATAGAGTTGTAAATTTATGAAAATTGTAACATTAGATGATAAAAAACGGGTCAAGATATTGCGTCGCAGAATGGCGGATTTTGATTTTGCTAAACATAATAAAAAAGAATTGCGTGAATTAATGGGGCAGATGAAGCAAACGATGCGCGATGCCCAGGGGATAGGGTTGAGCGCCAATCAAGTTGGCATAGGTTCGGATTTTTTTGTCGCCGAAGTAGAGAACAAGTTTTATACCATTTTTAATCCTCGGATAGAGAAGTTATCAAAAGAAACGATTTCTTTGGAAGAGGGTTGTTTGAGCGTGCCCGGTGTTTATGGACAAGTTGAGAGACCGACTAAAGTAACGTTGATTGGTTATGATATCAACGGTAAAAAAATAAAAATCAAAGCTTGGGGTTTGTTGGCTAGAGTTTTTCAACATGAAGTAGATCATTTAAATGGCAAGCTGTTTATAGATAAATGCAAGGAATTATATAAGATAGAAAAGCTAACCGATAATAATAGTTAACAGATTATTTTATGAGGAAGCGTTTGTTTGTTGCAGTTAATTTGCCCGATGACATTAAATCCGCGATAAGCCGTCAAATAGATGATTGGCGTCCGCTTTTTAGCAATGAAATTAGATTTATGCCAGCTGATAATTGGCATTTGACCATAACTTTTCTTGATTACCAAGAAGATGAATATATCCCTGCTATCGTGGGAGCCATGGAGGAGGTGGCTGAGACATCGTTGAGCGCAGATATAAATTTTACAAGCTTTGCTTATGGACCAACCGAAAAGAGGCCGAGAATGATTTGGTTGATGGGCGATGAGATGGCCGATAGATGGCTTGGCGATATTAAAAATAAATTGGAAGTCGCTCTTATCGGTAGGGGAGTTATGTTTAACCAAGAACGCAAGCCGCCAAAAACACATATTACCTTAGCCAGATTCCAAGATGGGACGCGAAACAATTTACCCAAGATCGCGGGGGTGGCCAATATAAATTTCTTGGCTACCGGCTTAGATTTAATGGAATCAACATTAAAACGTTCGGGGGCGGAATATGATGAGTTGTTTAGCGTGGATTTTAATGATTAGGCAGATAAAGGAATCGTTTTGGTTAGGATAAACTTGCGAGATTATTTGCGTACTGGATTTTATAACCTCCAGAGATTAAAATATATCTATGTCTATAAGAAAAATATTACCGATTTTTTTGGTCATCTTGATTTTAATCAGTGGCGGTTCTTATTATTTTGGCTACCATCAAGGAACTCAGAATCCCGAACAATTTATTGTTAGAGGAATTACCAACATCGGTGATGATGATGTTACCGCTGATTTTGGTATTTTTTGGGAAGTCTGGAAAAAGATTAAGGATAGCTATATTAACGGCACCGAAGTAACTGATGAAGATTTGGTTTATGGCGCCACCAATGGTTTGGTTGATTCTTTGGGAGATCATAATAGCGTATTCTTTCCGCCAGATGATTCACAAAAATTTAACGAAGATATCAGTGGTAGTTTTGGCGGCATAGGGGCGGAGATAGGAGCTCGCAATGGCCGACTGGTTATCGTGGCGCCGCTAAAAAATTCTCCAGCAGAGGCGGCTGGCCTGCAGAGTGGGGATATTATTCTTAAAGTAGATGATAATATTACCGGTGATTTAGATGTGATGGAGGTTGTGAAGTTGATTAGGGGTTCGGTTGGCGAACGAGTGACGTTAACCATTGCTCGCGATTCTTGGACTACGCCTAGGGATGTTGTGATTGTCAGAGAGATTATTATGGTGCCGACACTTGATCTCAACATTGAAGACGGCATTGCTCACATAAAATTATATGCCTTCAACGAAAGCGCGCCCTATGAATTTTATAAAGCAATTTTAAAAGCGGCTGGAGAAGACGCTCAGGGTATAGTGTTGGATTTAAGAAATAATCCCGGTGGATTCTTGGAAGTTGCCGTAAATATAGCCGGTTGGTTTTTGGATAGGGGAGATATAATAGTTTCCGAAAAATTTCGTTCCGGCGATGAGGAGGTTTTTCGGGCCAGTGGCAATGTATCTTTAGAGGACGCTCCTTTGGTAATTTTGGTTAATAAAGGTTCGGCATCGGCTTCGGAGATACTGGCTGGCGCTTTGCGCGATCAGAATGGCACAAAATTAGTTGGAGAAAATACTTTTGGCAAGGGTACTGTGCAACAAGTGTTTGATTTGCGCGACGGATCGTCGGTTAAACTGACTATTGCCCATTGGTTATTGCCGAGTGGCAAAGAAATTGACAAAGAGGGAATCATGCCAGACTTTGAAGTTAATCTGACTGAAGATGATATTATGGCCGGCAGAGATCCTCAATTGGATAAGGCCAAAGAAGTGTTGCGAGAAGAAATAGCCAAAAAACTGAACCCCGACAGTTAAGCGCGTCGGTTATTTAAAGATATGAAAATTTTATTACTTCAAGATATTAAAGGCATCGGACGCAAGTATGATGTCAAAGAGGTTAAAGAAGGTTACGCCAGAAATTTTTTACTACCCAGAAAATTAGCAGTCGTAGCCGATGAAAGAGCTTTGAGTATGAAGGCAGAATCAGAGATTTATGAGCGAACGCTATTGGATAAGAATCGCGCCCTAGCTAAGGATATAGAAAATCAAGCGATTGTCTTTAAAGTTAAAACTGGAGACAAAAAGGAAGTTTTTGGATCTATTAAAAAAGAGGACATCAAGAAAGTTTTGATTGATAGGGGTTTTGATATAGTGGATGTGATATTGCCGCACCCATTGAAAAAAATAGGCGACCATTCAGTTGAGATCGCTTTTGGCAGGGGAATAAAAGGAAGGGCGATGGTTACTTTGCAGTCGATTGAGGAATAACGTTAACTACCTTTACATAGCGATGATTGCCGTCAAACCGTGTTTTTTTGGCGCTGGAGAACATTACTTTGCCGGTTACGCCAGCGTATAAAGTATCGTCGCCTCCACGACGAACGTTTTTGCCGGCTAAGTATTTAGAGCCTCTTTGGCGAATAATAATGCCGCCGATTTTAACGGTTTCATCATGATTGACCTTGACTCCAAGTCTTTTACTGATAGAGTCTCGTCCTAATTTAGTAGAGCCACCTGATTTAGTATGTGCCATATTAGTTGATTAATTTCGTGGTTGAGTAGTTTCTTAGCGGCGGACGCGCCGGATGAGACACTAGCCAACTTATAAAAGTATGATAAGATTTTAGCACCATAGCTTTTATTAAGTCAACTCTTCGCATTATGAATTTTTGGCAAGAAAATAAAGTTAAAATATTCAATATAGTTTTATGGCTACTTCTGGTGGTGGCCAGTTTTGGCGTGGGATATTTGGTTGCCAAAGATAATAATCGAGCCCCGATAATTATTGAACAGCATTAGCTTATCCCAGCCGGTCGTTTTTGATAAATATCCTTAACCCCTTAGACCAAAGTTTAACAGCTTGCCATGGATTGGTTATAGATAAAAGATAATTTAGTTCAACAAGTATTTTAAATATCCAACCCCAAAATCCGGATATGATTATTGATCCTAATTTAGCTATCGCATATTTGCCGCCGATGGGTATGACATAGGGATAGGTGATAGGTTGATAGATTCTATGCTTTGTCTTGCTAGTTATTTCCTCTCTGGCTTTTATATCCTCAATAATATTGTTAGCTACAACGTCGGCCTGTACGAGCGCCGCTCGAGCGACTTTGGGAATGGTTTTTTCAGTAATCGGGTCGTAAAAACAAATAGCATCTCCTAAGGCATAAATTTTGCCGTATAGTTTTAAGTCTGGAGTGGCCGGCAAACATTCCATACCCGGAACGGTGACGATTTGTTTTCTTTTTTCCTCTCTTTTTAGGGGCAGGGTTTGCATAAGACTAGACGCCTTGACGCCGCCGGTCCAGATGAATATATCATAATGAATTTCTCGGCCGCTTTTTAATAAAATCTTATTGGGTTTTATGCTATCAATAACTTCATTAAATGAAGTGTTGACGCCTATTTTTTTCAATCTGATAGAAGCTGATTCAATTATTTTTTCTTCAAATCCCGGCAAAATATTGGGAGCGGCTTCAATAATAGTGGTTTTGACATCGCAGCTATTCTTGGTTTCGGTCCTAAGCTCGCGAAGCCAGCCCTGTATTTCACCAGCCAGTTCCACGCCGGTAGAGCCACCGCCACCAATAACAATTTTTAAATCTTTTTTGCCATCGCTGATATAATTGAGAATGCGATTACGTATCGCCAGAGCATCTATGAATGTTTTTAAAGACAGAGAATTTTCTTTTAGGCCCGGTATGTCAAAGTAGTTAACCTCTGACCCGATAGCTAATATTAAATAGTCATATTTAAGTCTGCCATTATCATAATGAATATCGCCCCCAATCAAATCCAAAGTGGTTATAGCGGCCCGTATAAAATTGATTTTGTATTTTCTAATAAGATTTCCAATTGGGATAGCGACAATTTCTTGCAGTTCTGGATAATTAGCCGTGGTTTTGGAAGTAGTGGCGGCTTCGTAAAGTGTGGGTGTGTAGGTATGGTAACTATTTTTATCCAACAAAATAACATCGTATTTTTTTTGAAGATGTAATTTCTTAATTTTTTTAGCTATGGCGATGGCGGTTCGTAAACCGCCGAATCCGGCGCCGAGAATAACAATAGACTGCTTTCGTTCCATTGATATAAGTTTAGCAGATTTATGCTAAAATTTAGACATGAAGTTTTTGAGTAAATTAAAGGGCGGCTTGCGTGGCCAAACTGTATTGTTGCGAGTAGATTTCAATGTTGAGGGAGTGCATGATGCGCTAAGACTTTGCGCCGTTTTGCCGACCATAAAATTTTTGTTAAACAGAAAGGCTAAAATCATAATTTTGAGTCATCGTGGTAGGCCAACTCGCAAAACTCCATCTTTGAGTTTAAAATTTTGTTTAAAATTTTTAGAAAAGAATGTCGGTCGGAAAATAACATTTCTGTCCACCATACCAGATAAACTTCCTATGGGAGAATTGTTTGTGTTGGAGAATTTGCGTTTTTGGCCAGGAGAGGACGATAACGATATAGTTTTTGCTAGAAAACTGGCTGAGCTGGGAAATGTTTATGTAAATGACGCTTTCGGCGTTTCTCATAGGGCCAATGCCTCGGTTACTAGATTGCCTAAATTATTGCCAGCTTATGCCGGCTTGCTATTAGAAAAAGAGATCAAGACCTTATCTAGTGTTATGAGATCGCCTCGTCAGCCGTTGGTTTTGATTTTCGGCGGAGCGAAGGTGGGAGATAAAATACCGGTTGTTAAGAAATTATTACCCAAGACGTCGGTGGTTTTACTAGGTTCATCAGTAATTGGTGATCGTAGTTTATTGCCCAAATCCAACAAGATACTTTGGCCGATAGATTGGTTGGCCGAAAAAGATCGGGCTTTTGACATAGGTCCGCTGACCGTTGATGTCTACGGTCAAATTATTAAAAAAGCCGGGACGATTATTTGGAATGGCCCCGTTGGCAGGTTTGAAGATAAAAAGTTTGCCGCCGGATCTATGTCAATTGCCAATTTAATAGCCAGAAGTAACGCTAATGTTATTATTGGCGGTGGCGAGACGACAACTGTATTCCAAATGTCTCAAAGAAATCATAGCATTAGAAAAAATATATTTTTATCTACTGGCGGTGGGGCTATGTTGGCTCTGCTAAGCGGCAAAAAATTGCCGGGAATAGAAGCTCTTAAATAGTCATTAAGCGATTCAATAATTTAATAACTCAATTATTACTAATAAAAAACCATGCGTGATATAATCGTTATTTTTCATGGAGATTGTCCAGATGGGTTTAGTGGCGGTTGGGCGGCCTGGAAGAGGTTCGGCAATAGAGCTACCTATATTGCCGCCAAACATCATTTTCCACCCGTGACCAATCTTAAAAACAAAGAAATTTACTTTGTAGATTTTATTTATCCCACAGAGATCACTAAAAAACTTATAAAAAACAACAAGCGGGTAGTTTTGATAGACCATCATATTTCAGCCAAGCCCATAGCTAAACTTATCAAAGAAAAGCTATATCGTACCACTAATTCCGGCGCGGTGTTGGCTTGGCAATATTTTCATCCAGGTAAAAAAGTTCCTAAAATGTTGCTACACGTAGAGGATGTTGATCGTTGGCAATTCAAATTGCCGCATACTAGAGAAATTTCAGCTTACATCAACTTGTTTGATTATAGTTTTAAAAATTGGAGCAAAATAGTGACTGACATAGATAACAAGAAAAAACTTAAAGAAATTATTAGTCATGGTAAGTGGGTATTAAAATATGAAGATCAATGGATAAACAAATTAATAAACAATGCTCAACTAGTAAAATTTTGTGGCTATAAAACGTTGATTGTTAATTCGCCCGTTTTGAATTCTGATATCGGCAATCGGCTTACAAAGATGCTACCGCCCGTAGGCATCGTTTGGAGTCAGAAAAGCGATGGGAAAATAGCAGTCTCTTTAAGATCAAGCGGCAGAGTTGATGTTTCCAAATTGGCGGCAAAGTTTGGCGGTGGCGGACACAAGAGGGCGGCGGGTTTTGCCATAGATTCAAAAGAAAAATTTCCTTGGAAAGCTATCAAGAGTTAGTCGGTGAGTTGTTTAATTGGTACGAAAAAGTTATCTGATCGGTTTAGTAGTTTAATCAATAAAAAATGAACACGCTTTTTGATGATAAAAGATTAGTGATTTATACCGATGGGGGAGCTAGGGGCAACCCCGGCCCAGCGGCTATCGGCGTAGTGGTTGGAAGTAAAAAATATGGTGAATACATTGGTGAAGCTACTAATAATGTCGCTGAATACAAAGCCGTTATTTTTGCTTTAAAAAAAGCCAAGGCGTTAATCGGCAAAAAAAAGGCGGCCGACGTAGAATTAGAAGTTAATATGGACAGTGAGTTAGTAGTTAGGCAATTAAACGGTGACTATAAGATTTTAGATGAAAATTTACAGCCGCTTTTTGTTGAGGTTTGGAATTTAAGATTGGATTTTGGGGGGATTATTTTTAGACATGTTCCGCGCGAAAAAAATAAAGAGGCCGATGGATTGGTTAATGAAGCTCTTGACAATCAATAGCTATCTGCCATAATGGTCATATCGCACATTGATTGAAGGTTTATATCGAGGTTAGGACTGAAATTGGCCCGCGATGTCGCAGTTATGACGCCGCGGCGCGGCTGCGAATCTTGTCTGGAGTCAGATTCATAGTTTTCTGGTTGTGGGAACTCTGTCTCTAGACAAAAAGCGGGATCCTCTCGGTCCAACCTCGATACTAATTTTTACCGGGATTAGGCACCGGCCTGTCTAGTCGGAATGCTTGGTCCCAATGGTGACGTGCGCCCCGTGAGGCAGCCCCCGTACGATATTTTCATCGTACGGGGGCCTTTTTTATTAATAAGATTATTAATTTAAAATGAATTCGAAAACGATGAAAATAAATTCAAAGAATCATAATTAGAGAGCGGCAAAGCGGGGCGAGGGGGCGTGTTGCTGCTATTGACTTATATAGTAGTATCTGATATAATTAATAACATGATTAATATGAATAAATATATCGCGATTGTTACAATTTTATTGTCTTTGGGATTGATTCTTCAGGTTGCCCAAGCTAAAAACAATAGTTTCCCTGTCTGGGATCAGATATCAGATAAATCTGTTATAGCGGGACAAACTATTCAATTTACTGTTAATGCTTCAGATCCGGATGGAGATGCTTTGTCGTATCAAATCGTGAATTTGCCCAAAGGCGCTACTTTTAATAGTTCTAGCAGAATATTTAATTGGAATCCCAACGAAGGTCAAGTTGGCGGTTGGTTGGTATGGTTTAAAGTTTCAGATGGCCAGCATTTATCTGAAATGATGATTTATGTCAGCGTGATTAGTTCTCAACAAACGGGCTCAGCTAATACCTCTACTAATGTAACCAATGATGATGCGATTTATTACACTAATTATACTGCTTCGCCGACATTTCTTAGTTTCAATCCCTCTCTGACAGCTACCGAGGGCGTGCTTTACAATTATCAAATTCAAGCGGCTAGCAATAACGGCAGTATGACCAAATATCGTTTAACCGATTATCCTGGTGGTATGTTTATCAATGAAACAGCTGGTCTGATAGCTTGGGTGCCGAATGAGAATCAAGGACGCGCTGAACCATATCAAGTTACTGTGGTTGCTACTAATGGTCAGTGGGAATCGAGCAGAACTTTTTATATTACAGTTAATGATGTTCAGACTTCTGAAACTATAACTAATAATACTTCTGGTAACAAAAACGCGTCAGTGCCTACATCCGGTAAATCGGCCAAAGAAGTTATAGAGGTGAGCGATGTCGTGATTGAAGCTAAAGATAATGGCGATATCGTTGTTAGTTGGAATACCAATCTGCCGACAAGGGACAGAATAATTTATGACATTGTTTCCGAAGCTGATCGCACTAGCGACTATGAATATGCTTATGCCAGTTCGGAAAGCGATGAGTTGTCTAAAAATCACGAAGTTAATTTAGGCAAATTAGACGTCGGTCAGACATATTATTTTCGCATAGTTTCCAAAACCGATAAAACCGTTAAGATCGGCCAAGAGAGGATTTTTGTTCGTTTGGCTGATGGGGCTATAAATGATTTGGGTCTAGCTTCCGCTTTCACTGCGTTGGGCAGTCTCTTATTCAGTCCAGGTATTTTGTTTATAGTTATTATTATACTAGGATTTATGCTATATCGTGCTAGAAAGAAATCAGATTTGATATAAAATTTTCTTGGGTTTAGAGATCGTCGATCAAAAACTAAAAACCCCCGCCTTGCGGCGGGGATTTTTAATAGTCCGCCTCAGCTTAAAGCTTCGGCGGGACAAGCTGGTAATTCATAAGCCGGATTCTGTATCAAGCAATCATTTATCTGGGATCAATATTACTATTGACCTCTAGCGGCACTCCCGCCTCAATGGCGGGCGCGGCCTTGCGCCCAGTAAGGATTTAGCCGTTTCATTCCAGTCTTTTAATCTCTATAACTGGACTAGACCAACTAGCTTGAGATTGGGTCTTCCGATTCCTTTCGAAACCGGACGTTTCTGCTCGCACCTCTGTATCACTACTGATGGATGTTATCCATTACTATTTTATCCCGATAAACATCGGGAGAGCGTCCGGACTTTCCTCCCAGTTCTTTTGACATTCGTCATGGGTCTGGGCGATTGCCCGAATTACCAGCTAGTTTTAAGATAACATAAAATACTATATTTTGCAATAGATAGATTGACTTATCCAAATAATGTGTGCTATAATTAACTTTAGTAACTTGAACATATTAACTCTATTTCCTGGAGGAAATAATGGAGATTGGGAAGCCAGAAGTGATTAGGGTTGTGCGTGATGAGAGCGGCCAAGTTTTACTAGTAGAGATACAACAGGAGGATGAGAGTGGCCTTATCCACAAGGCCACTTATCGTCGCATTAACGGGAAGATGATCCCCACAGATAAGACGGTGACGGGTGGGCGGCTTGTCCAGAGTGATATTCCGTACTTCGTTTTGAAGTCCATGCGTAGGATAGCTATGGCCATATTTAATAAAAAAAATCCACCCAATGATCCGGAGGGACAAGCCGCCCTAGCCCAAAAGGTAGGGGAAGGAACGATGCTTCAACCGGAGTTGTTTTAAATAAAAAAACATCCCCCAACGGTAACCGTTGGGGGATTTTCATAGCATAACATTATAATAGAATATTCTGTTATAATGTTATGCCTTTGAGGATGTGGGCAATAATAAAAGATAAAGACAATGACAAAAAATGAGACTTAGCGCCGCCCGGCGCGGTTTTACTAATTAGCACTCTTGACATGAGAGTGCTAATAGCTAATAATAATTTTAATTGCTTAATGACTATTAATTCAAGAACACAATCAATTTTAGAAACAGCCATTCGTGATTATATAAGAACTGGCAAACCTGTTAGTTCTGAACAATTATGTTGCGATCATGATTTTGGCGTCAGGCCGGCGACTATTAGATCCGAATTGAATTGTTTAATTGACGGAGGGTTTTTAATGCAACCGCATACTTCGGCCGGACGCGTGCCAACTGATAAGGGTTATAGGTTTTTAGTGGATAATATCTTAGAAAATATAGCCGATGACATTATTCTAACAAGATCGCGTCTTAGAAATTTATTTGCCGAGGAGGCAAGTAAATTGGTGCAAGATTTGGCGGCGGAATTAAATTTATTAGGCGTTGGCTATGAGGCCAACGATGGTGATTTACACAAAGAAGGATTGGGCGGTCTTTTTGCTAAACTTGACTTAGCTGACAAAAAAGATATTTTTGAGATTATTAGTGATTTTGAAATGATAGATGATCGCATTGATAATATTATGAATCATATTTCGGGGCAAAAACCCAATGTTTTTATTGGCAAGAGCCCGATTACTAAAAGTCGTCATCTTTCAGTGGTGGCTGATATTTACAATAGGAATGGCGAACAATTAGTGTTGTTGGCAATTGGGCCCAAAAGAATGAATTACCCCAAAGTTATACAAACATTTACGATATTACATCAATATGAATGATTATAAAGAAAAAAATAATATGGGAGATGCCCAAGATGATTCCCAAACTGATTTACAAAAATGCGAACAGGCCAGAGACGAGAATCTCAATGGCTGGAAGAGGGCTAAGGCGGACCTGATCAATTATCAGAAGGATGAGGTTAAGCGATTAGAAGAAATGGCGAAATTTAGCAATTGGGATTTAATAAGAGAATTAGTCGCTGTTTTAGATAGTTTTGCCGCCATGGAGGCCAGCGGCAACAACGATGGGGGCGATGCGTCCGATTTGAAAGGACTTTTGATGATCGGGCGTCAGTTGGAAGATGTTTTGAAAAAACGTGGTTTAGAAAGAATAAAAGCCGAAGTTGGCCAACAATTGGATACATCATTGCACGAGGCAGTGGAAGAGATGGCGGCTAACGGACCGCCCGGTAGCATTGTTGAAGAGGTCGGAAGAGGATATGTATTTAATGGCCGTGTCGTTAGGCCGGCAAGAGTTAAGATTAATAAATAAAAATATAAAGTATCAAGTATCAAGTATCGGGCTTCAGATATCAAGCTTTATGATATATGACGCGCGACACATGATATATTAAACAATATGTCTAAAATAATCGGTATTGATTTAGGAACAACTAATTCGGCGATGGCCGTTGTTGAGGGTGGTTCGCCAAAAATATTAGAAAATACAGAGGGCAATCGCACTACGCCATCAATTGTGGCAGTTACTAAGGCCAATGAAAGAGCGGCCGGTCTTTTGGCTAAGCGTCAGGCCGTGGTCAATCCTAAAAATACAATTTTTTCCGTAAAACGTTTAATTGGACGAAAATTTTCTGATTCAGAAGTGCAACAAGACAAAAAGTGGCTACCTTTTGATATTAAAGAATCTTCTACTGGCGGAGTGGAAATAAAAATGGCTGATAAGTGGCATAGACCAGAAGAAATCTCAGCTATGGTTCTCGCTAAACTAAAAGCAGACGCCGAGGCCAGATTGGGTGAAAAAATCATAGAAGCAGTGATAACGGTACCGGCTTATTTTGATGACAGCCAAAGACAAGCCACTAAAAATGCCGGCGAGATTGCCGGTTTGAAAGTAAGGCGCATTATCAATGAGCCAACGGCAGCGGCTTTGGCCTATGGTTTGAATCGTAAAAAAGACGAACAGATCGTAGTTTACGATTTTGGCGGTGGAACATTTGACGTGTCTGTTTTAGAGATTGCTGAAAATACCATAGAAGTTAAGTCCACCGGCGGCGATACTCATTTGGGCGGAGACGATTTTGATAAGAGGATTAATGAATATCTAGTCAGTGAATATAAAAAGCAAGAAGGTATAGATGTCGCTAAGGATCCATTGGCCTTGCAAAGGTTGAAAGAGGCAGCTGAACGAGCCAAACATGAGCTTTCTACGTCCATGGAAACGGAAATAAATTTGCCATATATTAGCTCGGACGCCTCTGGACCAAAGCATTTTTTAATGAAATTTACTCGCGCCAAATTAGAATCATTGGTAGCCGATGAAATAACGCGATCTATCAAACTTACTGAACAAACAATCAAAGAGGCCGGTTTTGCAGTGAAAGATATTGATGAAATTATATTGGTTGGCGGTCAAACGCGCATGCCTGCCATAGTTGACGCTGTTAAAAAGTTTTTTGGTAAGGATCCTCACCAGGGAGTCAATCCTGACGAAGTGGTGGCCATAGGCGCGGCGATACAGGGAGAGATTTTATCCGCTAAAGATGAGGGGCGCCGTCCAGAGGGCGAAGTTAAAGATGTTTTGCTTTTGGATGTTGCGCCGTTGTCATTAGGTATTGAGACCCTAGGGGGCGTCTTTACCAAATTAATTGAGAAGAATACAACCATTCCTACTGCCAAGACGCAAGTATTTTCCACCGCCGCCGACAATCAGACTTCAGTTGAGATCCATGTTCTGCAAGGTGAGCGCGAGATGGCGGCAGATAATAAAACTCTGGCTAGATTTATTTTAGATGGTATTCCCACAGCTCCAAGGGGCGTGCCACAGGTAGAGGTGAGTTTTGATATTGATGCTAACGGCATACTCAATGTCTCTGCCAAAGATAAAGCTAGCGGCAAAACTCAATCAGTTAAAGTTGAGGCCACAACTAGCATTTCTAAAGAGGAGGTTGAACGATTGAAACAAGAGGCGGCTAAGCATGCTGAAGAGGATAAAGCCAAGAAAGAATTAGTGGAAACTCACAATCAAGCCGAAAATTTAATCTACGTTTCGGAAAAATCATTAACTGACGCCGGAGATAAAATACCAACTGATGTTAAAGAAGGGGTTACTAAAAAAATTGAAGCGCTCAAATCAGTAAAAGATGGCCAAGATGTTAATGCCGTTAAAACTGCCATCGCTGAACTTTCTACTGAAATTCAAAAGGTTGGTCAGCATATGTATAAAGATCAAAACCAAACCAAGCCGCAAGACCAAACTGGCGAGCAGGTGAAAGACCAGGATGAAAATCAAGACCAAGGCGGCAATGCCGAGCAGACCGATGGCGAGCAAAAATAATGATGTCGCCCAGCCGCTGGCGGGATACTCACGTTTGTAGTTAAATTTTCTACGCATGAGCCCCGTCTGCCGGTAGACAGGTTAAAGATTAAAACAAACATGGCAGATTACTACAAAGTTTTAGGAATTGATAGGGGGGCTAGCGATGACGATATTAAAAAGGCCTACAGAAAGTTAGCTCACCAATATCATCCGGATAAGCATAGTGGCGATGATAAGAAATTCAAAGAGATAAACGAAGCTTATCAAATTTTATCAAACAAAGAAAAGAAAGCTCAATACGATAAATTCGGACGTGTTTTTTCCGCCGGAGATGGATTCTCCGCCGGAGGCGGGCCATCTTCTGGTTGGGATTTTCAAGGTTTTGCCGATGGCTTTGGCTTTGGTTTTGATGCCAACAACATGGGGGACGTCGGTGATATTTTTGACGCTTTTTTTGGAGGATTGGGTGGTAGGAAACGTAAAACTTATCAACGTGGTTCCGATTTGGAATTGGGGCAAGAAATAACATTAGAGGAGTCATTCACTGGCGTACAAAAAATTTTAAAATATAAAACTTTCGTAGCCTGCCAGAGTTGTTCCGGTTTGGGACATTTTCCCGATGATGGATTTAAATCTTGTGCTATTTGTGATGGTCGTGGAGAGATAAAGGAAACACGCAATACTTTTTTTGGCGGTTTCGCTCAAGTTAAGCCCTGTAAACAATGTCATGGCGCTGGCAAAATTCCTAACAAATCATGCAAGGATTGCTCCGGCTCTGGGCGGATTAGCGGCCAAAAAGAAATTAGCGTAAGTATCGTTCCTGGAGTTGCCGATGGCCAGATGATTAAAATATCCAAAGCTGGAGAAAAGGGAGTTCATGGAGCCGAGGCGGGTGATCTTTATGTTAGGTTACGAGTTAGGCCGCACCCGATTTTTAAGAGGATTGGCGATGACTTACTGGTAAAAAAAGAGATTAGCTTGATTGATGTTTTATCGGACAAAAAAATCTTACTGGATTCTATTTCTGGCAAGAAATTGGGAATCGGCATCCCACATGGATTTAATTTAAAAGATAAGATCGTAGTTGAGGGAGAGGGCATGCCTAAGTTGGGTAGTTATGGGAAAGGAAATCTTCTTGTAGATATTGATATTAGAACACCCAAGAAATTAAGTTCCAAAGCCAAAAAACTTTTGGAAGATTTGGATAAAGAAGTTGAATAAATTTTTATAACGCGATTTTATATGATCCGTTAGTTGATGTAATAAATAAAAACCCCCGCTATAGCGGGGGATGTGTTTTTAACATGGTTTATGGCAAATGCGGAAACCTAACGTGCCACAAGTTTTTTCCGTTTTATCGGCGACCGTGCGCACTTTAGTGGCGGCAATATCTGAATCATAGCGCCAACAACCGCCTCTGGTAATTACCTTGTCAGTCGCGCCATTAGCAAAGCTATTGGTGAATTCTCTAACTCCGCCGGCACAGCCACGCACTCCATAGATAGACGTATCTTGTCTAGGAATTTTATCAATGGGCAGCAGCTTGGCGTTTCCTGGTGGGCAAGAGTCCCAGAGGTTGGCGAAAGTTGGCTCGTCGGCGTTACCCCAAGGTTGACGACGTCCGTCTACGCCGGTCGCCGCCTTTTCCCACGACCATTCATCGGGCAACGAAAATTGTATGCCGATTAATTGAGATAACCACTTACAGTAAGCGTTGGCATTATGCCACGAGATGCCCGTGACTGGGAGTAAGTCATGATCTGGCATCGGCATCATAAATTTTTTAGAATCTTCATCAAACAACCATAGGGGATCGCCATCTTCATCGTGTGGCAATAGTTCGTTGATATTATCGGAATATTTTATGGTTAGCGTGCTGTTAATAAATGCTAGATATTCTTTACAGGTGACTGGATAGCGAGCTATGAAGAAATCATCAGCTTTCAGGGTGGTTAGTTCTTTGCAGCCCGGAGAGTGGGAATCGCCGCCCGATATAAATTGTCCCGCGGGAATATAGGCAAAATAATTGGAAGGTATTCTGTCAGGATTGATTTGATTGTCGGCATAGAAATTAATCAAGCCTTCCCATTTTTGCAAGCGAGTAATGTTGATTGGATAGCGTATGATGCGATGGCCGGAGGCCTTAACTAGAATCAAATACGATCCTATGGGCAATGAAAAGCGCGTTGGGATAATATTATCGGCATATGATGGTAGCGGATAAAATAACGGCGCCAATCTTCTATTATATTCAATGAATCTATAAATTTTGATTCTGGCGTTGGGGGAGGGAGAATTCAAATCCAGTATGCTGTTGCCGGCCAAAAAAGCGGTAAAGCGATTACAATGGTCATGCTCGCGCATAAATTTCTCGGCCAGCGCCATTTTGTCTTTATTGCCAGATTGCTCCGCTTCAATAAATTCTATTTTATAATGATCGGCCAATAGTAGATGTGCTTTATCATTTTCAGCGTCATCCAAGAGTACTTGAGTAAGAGTCGCGATATAATCGGCGTTTAGAGCGGCGATAACCTGTTTGAAGGCTCTACAAAAATTTTCTAGACGGATGATTTTTGATTTTTCTTTAAGAGGTTTCCATGGCGGAATCGTCGTTCGCAATTTATTAAGCCGGATTCTGTATTGTCCGTGTTGTTGTTGTAATTTTTTTAAGAGTTTTTTTAGACAAGAAGCCTCTACTAATTTTTCTTTAGCGCGCTCTTTAGCAGTTTCCCCGTTAAGCATCTTCTCAATTACGTCTATCATTTCAGCGATATTCTGATAACGATTATCTGGATTTTTGGTCATTGCTTTTTGTATGACAGCTCTAAGCTCAAGCGGTTTTATTTTATTCATCAACGCCGGCTCTTCATTAAGAATTTTGTGTTTATATGTTTCGTAGTTATTATCTGAGAAGAAGAATGGCGATAAGCCGGTCAATAATTCATAAAGAATCGTTCCCAGAGAATAGATATCGGAACGATGATCAATTTCACGACCAGTGACTTGTTCTGGCGACATATAAGCGGGCGTACCAGCAATGGTTCCTTCATTCAAATGGTCGGCGAAACTTTTAATTTTTGACAGGCCCCAGTCCAGAACAAAAACGTTGCCGGTTTTGTTCTCAATCATAATATTGCCAGGCTTAAGATCGCGGTGAATCACATTGCAGTTGTTGGCAAAACTTATGGCGTGACATATTTCTAAGAATAAACGCAGACGCTGGAAAGTATTGGCTTGATGAGGTTTTTTATTGTCGGCGATATATGATCCGAGAGTTTTGCCCTCAACCAGCTTCATAACAACAAATAATTGTCCTTCTGGAATTTCATGAGCAGACCATTCAGCCGGCGTTTCTCCATAATCATAAATGGGAATTATATTCTGGTGTTCTAATCTGGCTTGAATGATGCCTTCGCGCAACATTTGCGATGCGGCAGATGGCGATGAAGAGATGTTCAAAATCTTAATAGCGACAGATCGTCCCAGTCCACCTTCTCTAGCTCTAAAAACTTGCCCAAACCCGCCGGAGCCGATTCGCTCTTCAATTTGATAACGTTTAGCTCCGATTGGGAGATTTTTGGGATTGGGGATGACTAATTCCGGCAATCTACCGTGCGAGGTTGTTAATTCTGGAAATAGGATACTAGGTTCCGCAATGAGCATATTGGTTTCTATTTCAATCTGGGTGTGAGTCATGATTGCTCCTGTTTCAAGGGGGTGGCGGATAAAATTGTAAAAGAACTGATTCAGGTTCAGTGGATATACTAATACTTGTTTAGGGCCAAGTCTAGGGGCTAGTCCTTCTTCTTCAGGGATTCCAGGTCGGTGATTATTTTTTGCACATTTTTAGCCAGAGTTTCCAATGTCTCAATAGTGTGTTGGCTTCTGACATCATCTAGCTTGTCATCTTCGGTTATATCTTCAACATCTTCGCTAATTTCCTCAATTTCTTCTTGAATATCTTCAACATCCTCTTCAACTTCTTGCAAACTAGCCGTATGTTTATTAACTGTCATTTGTATGAAAATCGCTAAATAGATAGCTTCCAACGAAACAGCGGTTGTCAGTGCGATCAATACGAAATTCCAACTGGTTATTTCTAACATTCCTATAATCAAGAAAAAGATGAAAACAAAAGTATGCAAAACAAGAGAAGATGTTGAGCCAATCCATATAATGAGGCGGTCCATTATATTTTTTTGACCAGTTTTATTATCCATAGGTAAAATATATTAATTAGATTTGAGACAAGTTAGATATTGGTGCCCCCACATGGAATCGAACCATGATCAACTGCTTAAAAGGCAGCTGCTCTACCACTGAGCTATGGGGGCAAGTTTGGCGTACTATTAAATGCTATTCACATCAACGAGCATGAAGACGATTGCTTTTTGTAGTATAATAAATTTTATGAGCAACAACAAGACTAAACTAATCTCTTTGTCGGTGGTTATTATTATCAGCGCCCTGGTTCTTGGTTACACGCTTTTTATTTTTAAGGGTGGCTTTAGTATAAATTCGGGCATTAATTTATTGATAGCGTTAGTTATTTTCTTGGCGCTATTTGCTTTTCAGGCTTTATTAATCCAAAGAAGTTTTTTAGTCGTAGGATTGTGTTTATTGGAAACGTTAGCTCTGCTAGCGCCGTTTTATAAATCATTTTCATTAATTTTTGCTGGCGCCGGAGTTGCCTCTTTTTTCTTGCTTTGGAATGCTTCTTGGTCTGGCAATAAAGATGTAATCAATACGCTCAAAATTGATTTTCTAAAAATATCAGCTCGTATTAATGTTAGAGTCTCGGTGGCTATTGTTTTAATCGGAGTGGTGTCATATGTTAGCGCCCTGACTTTTCAAGATGTTACCGAATCAGTATTATCCTCCACAGACGTCGTTGTGGGCCAAGTAGCCAATCAGTTTTTACCAGCTTCTTTATCGGGTGATCTTATAGGTCAAGCTCAGAAATTAATTTCAGATCAATTAAATACCGTTCCCGATGCGATCAAAAGGGGGATTGTAGTCGGTTTCGGCGTATTGCTGTTTTTCGGCATAAAAGGGATTATGTTCATTGTTAATTGGTTGGCGGCTTTGGTGGCGCTGTTGATTTATAAACTATTATTAGCCGTCAAATTCATTAAACTTACAACTGAAGAGGTTAGCAAAGAAAATATAAGTTTTTAATTATTTCCACATATAGCAAGCCCTCGACCTATATCGAGGGCTGTTTTAGTCCATTTTTACTATTTTAAGTTTTCCAGTTTTGTTGTGGCGTAGAATTTTTAACATATCGCCTTTGCCAAATTTGTATTGGCCATCGGCCGTAAAAGACTCTACTTTTTTACCCAATCTAACGGTAGTGGAGGCCCTGCCGCCGCCAACGCAACAAGTAAGAATCTGCTGACATTCACCCGAAGTAATTTCTTCATAATCATCGTCCACAACTCTTTTTTTATAAAAGTAGTAAGCAACTAATCCGGCGGGAATCAGTAGTGACAACCACAGCATCCAGGACATTTTCCACCTCTTTCTTGTGTGGATTTAAAAGTGCTTTATACGTTTATTATATAACGATATTTAATAATCAGCCACAGCTCAGAAGTTGGTTGATTTTTATTATTAACTCTTGAATTTTTAGTGCCGCCTTGATAAAATACATTTACATATTTACCATGTCTAAGAATCCTGGACTTATTTTATTTCTAGTCATATTACTAACGGCTGTTTCCGCTTTTTTCGTTTGGCCGAACGGCTGGGGCGGCAATTTTTTACCGTGGCGTTTGGGTTTGGATTTGGTCGGTGGTAGCCATCTTCTTTATGAGGTTGATGTGTCAGCGGTAGACGCGGGTGATCGCGAGTCGGTGTTCGGCGGTTTGAGAGATATAATGGAGCGACGCGTTAATGTTTTCGGTGTCAGCGAGCCGCAAGTTTATACTTCCAAAGTTGCTGATTCATATCGTATTATCGTAGATTTGGCTGGTATTAAGGATACTCAAGAAGCTGTTAGGCAGATTGGTCGTACGGCTCAGTTAGATTTCAGGGAGGTCGCGCCGGCGGCTGACGATCAAGAAGGGGCGAGCTTTATAGCCACTGGCTTGGATGGCAGATATCTTAAAAAAGCCCAAGTTACTTTAAATTCTCAATTGGGACAGCCGGAAATTCTTATTGAATTCAATTCCGAGGGCGCTAGTTTATTTGAAGAGATAACCGGACGTAACATAGGTAAGCCATTGGCCATCTTTTTGGACGGCGAATTGATATCGGCGCCGACTGTTAACGATAAGATTATCGGCGGTACAGCGGTTATAAGCGGGCAATTTACTCCGGATGAGGGCAAGAATTTGGCAGGCCTGCTTAACGCCGGCGCTTTGCCAGCGCCAGTACAGCTAGTTAGTCAGCAAGTTATTGGAGCGTCTTTGGGCGTAGATTCGCTTCAAAAAACGTTAGTAGCCGGTTTGATAGGGACTGTTTTAGTAATGTTGTTCATGCTGGTCTATTATAGGAAGTTGGGCATTTTTTCTGTTTTGGCGCTTTTTATATATATAGTGCTTACTATGGCCGTTTTTAAAGTCTTTAATATAACTATGACACTTTCTGGTATCGCGGGTTTTATATTATCTATCGGCATGGCCGTAGATGCTAATATTTTAATATTTGAGCGCACTAAAGAGGGTGTTAAATCGGGCTTATCCATGGTTACTGCTATTGAAGATGGATTTAAGAGAGCGTGGTTATCTATAAGAGATTCTAATGTCAGCACGATTATTACATCTATTATTTTGTATTATTTCACTACTGGTTTTGTAAAAGGTTTTGCGCTGACTTTGTTGATAGGAGTCGTGGTCAGTATGTTTAGCGCTATTACAATCACCAGAACGCTTCTTAGGGTATTTATGGAGGATCGTAGATAAAACAATATGAACATTATTGTAAACAAAAAAATATTTTTGATCATCTCTAGTTTATTGGTGTTGGCCAGTATAGTGTCTATGATGGTTTTTGGATTTAGGCAGGGGATAGATTTTGTTGGCGGAACATTGTGGCAAATAGAAATCCAAGCAAGCAAGGAAGCTCTGCTGGATGTTTTCCCAGAAGCTATTATTACTCAACAATCTGCCAGCGAATCCTATTTGATTCGTTTGAATACTATATCCGAAGAAGAGCATCAAGCTCTATTACAGCAGTTAAATTCTCAGTTCGGAGAGATAAACGAACTTAGTTTTGAAAGCATTGGTCCGGCTATTGGCAATGAATTGCGCAGTAAGGCCTTGACCGCGTTAGTCTTGGTATTAATAGGAATTTCTTTATATATCGCTTTCGTGTTTAGAAAAGTATCTAGGCCGGTTAGTTCTTGGAAATATGGCTTGATAACATTAGTTACCCTGTTTCATGACGCCATCATTCCCACTGGTTTGTTGGCCGTGCTGGGCCACTTTTTCAATGTAACTATGGACACATCATTTATTGTGGCCGTACTGGTGGTAATGGGCTTTTCAGTCCATGATACGATTGTGGTGTTTGATAGAATCAGAGAAAATCTACTCAGACAAAAAACACCGAAGTTTGATTTCAATTTATTAGTTAACGATAGTATTAATCAGACCATAGCTCGCTCCATCAATACATCTTTAACTTTAGTGCTAGTATTGATCGCTCTTTATTTCTTGGGAGCCGCCTCGTTACAATATTTTGTATTAACTATTATAGTTGGCACCATAGTGGGTACTTATTCGTCAATATTTGTAGCGAGTCCTTTATTGACTGTCTGGAAAAGATAGGGGGTTGCATTCAAAATCATAGTGTGTTATTATATACATATTCAATATGAATAGTGGATTTATCAAAAAATTAGTAAAGGAATTGATTTCCGACCTTAGTCCGCGACAACGTGAGGTTATTGAGGGTCGTTATGGCTTAAAAGGGGGAGAAGAATTAACTTTGGCGGCTGTCGGTGATCGTTATGGGTTGACTCGTGAGCGTATTAGGCAGATAGAGAGGGCGGCCCTTAACTCCATTGAGTCTAAGTTTGCCAATGGATCTGGCGTCAAATTTGTAAGCGCTGTTAACGATATTTTTAAAAAATTTCGCGGTGTTCGTGAAGAAGCTTTGTTAGTCGGGGATTTGCGTTGTGCCTCCGCGGATTTAAATAATATTAGATTTGCTCTTGAAGCATCTAGTAAATTCAACCATCAACCAGAAGATGATGATTTTTATAGTTTTTGGTATGTTGATAATATAGCCAAGAAACAAGCCAACGATTTTATTTCCAAGTTAAAAGCTCAGTTAAAGAATGTTCGCGCCGCCAACAATGATTATAAGCCGGGCGATGAATGGGAATCTAACTGCGTCGCTGTTTCCAAGCATTTCGCCACAAGTCCATTCGGACAATTTGGTTTAAGAGAGTGGCCTGAAATAGTTCCCCAGAATTCACGCGAATGGGCTTATTTGATTCTTAAAAAGAATAAGCAACCTATGCATTTTACTGAATTAGCCAAGGTTATTGATGATTATCGTCAGACTCATAGAAAAACAAACGCTCAAACAGTTCATAATGAATTGATTAAAGACGAGAGATTTGTATTGGTCGGTCGCGGGACATATGGCTTGAGGGAGCTTGGGCTTTTACCCGGTACGGCCAAAGAGGTCATGGCTCATTTTATTAAAAAAAATGGTCCGTTACATTCGCGTGATTTAATAAAATTAGTTTTGAAAGAAAGAATGTTCAAAGAAAATACTTTATTGATTAATCTGCAGAACAGAGAAAGTTTTCAAAGATTGCAGGATGGACGTTACGATGTTCGCGAAGTATAAAACCTTACATAGCCCCGCGTGTCGCGGGCTATGTTTTTAGTGGCCATATCGCCGTCAAAAGATAGATGGTTGAGTCTTAGCTCGGTGAGCATTATAATTATAAGAAGATCACTATGTCAGATATTTTAGTCGTGGTTTTTAATTTGTTGTCAGATTTTTGGGGTATATTTAAAGTTTTTATTGCTGAAACTTGGTGGTTTTGGTTTTTTTTGATTTTGTTTCCGACTACAAGAGGAGTGTGGCTTTATTGGCGACAACTTCTATATGAGAAATCAGAAAAATATATTTTATTGGAAATTAGAATGCCTAGAGAAATTGACAAGGGTCCGCGTGTTATGGAACAGGTCCTAAAGTCTATTCATGCTATGGCAAACGCGCCAGCCAATATTTCAGATAAATATTGGGAAGGAGAAACTCCAAGAACTTTTTCATTTGAAATAGTCAGTTTCGGCGGAGAAGTGCGTTTTTATATACGAGTTTATCATAAATATAAGACTTTGGTTTCAGCCGCCTTCTTTTCTTATTACAAGGACGTAGAAATGGTTGAAGTAGATGATTATATGAAAAAATTGCCGGCCGACATGATTGAGGTGGCCAAGATGGATTATGATATATGGGGCACGGAAATGGTTTTGACAAAGCCCTCAGTTTATCCGGTTAAGACCTATGTTGATTTTGAAACTCCAGATGAAGAATTACAATTAGATCCAATTTCATCTTTTTTGGAAGTTTTGAGTAAAGTCAAAAAGCGTGAAGTGGTTGTTATTCAAATTGTAACCACTTCAGCTAGCGCTAACTGGTATGCTAAATATCAGTCAATAATAGACGATCTGCGCAAGCCACGAACTAAGTCGCTAGATCTTGATAGTGGATTTCCATCTATGAGGACTCCTGGAGAAACTGACATTCTTAAAGCAGTAGAGGAAAATATTAGCAAATCGGCGTTCAATGCCGTTATTAGATTTATCTATTTGTCGCCTAAGAATATCTTCTATGACAGCTTTGCTCGTCGTGGCATAATAGGGTCCTTTAATCAGTACAGTACCCTAAACCTTAATTCTTTCAGACAGAATTTCGACATGAGTACGATGACTATGATTTGGTATTGGCCGCATTTATTTACAAAAACCAGAGCGCAATTACGCAAACAGAGATTGTTTTATCTTCTTCGTAGGCGTATGATGCCACCCGAAACTAGTATGGGGAAATTTTTAAGTTCACATTTATTAAATTGGAATAAGCATTCGCAAACCGTTGAATTAAACACTCAAGTGTTAGCAACTTTATTTCATCCACCCGCTAAAACAGTTTTAACTGCCCCGCATATCAAGCGAGTGGAAAGCCGCAAAGCTGGTCCGCCGGCCGGATTGGAAATTTTTGGAGATGAAAAAGCTTTAGAAAAATTTGAATAAAAATTATGGCTGATCAAAAAGGCGGCAAAAAACCGGTAGGCAATAAAAAGGGCGGCAACGAGGCGTCGTGGCTTTATATTATTTCAGCGCCGTTAATATTGGCCATTTTAGTCGCGTTGCCGTTTATTCCTAAATTATTAGGTGGCGATTATCTAGCTGTTAAACTTTGGTCGGGATATGTTTTGAAAATATGGCGATTATTAGCTCCATTTTTTATTGTTGTAGACGTGGCGCTCGTAGTTACGGCGGTATATTTACTATTTGTTATTTGGCCGATTAATCCGCGCGTGAGTATGGCTGGTATTTTTAAGAAGAGGCATAAAAAAGCTATGGATAAAAATCCGAAACTTATTCAGCGCTGGAAAGAAATACAACAAAAAATAGCTACAGGAAATCCGGAAAATTTGCGCTTGGCGGTAGTCGCTAGTGATGCTTTGGTAGATGCTTGGTTAAAAAAATCCGGCTATCAAGGCGATAGTTTTGCCGAGAGGGTTTCGGTCATAAGATCGGATCAAGTTAAGAGTTTTAATGCCATGTGGCAAGCGCATAGATTGCGCAATGACTTAGTTCATAATCCGGAATTTACTCTGAGCGCCAATCAAGCTAAAGACGCCATAACCGCTTATGAAAATTTCTTAAAAGAAATGGGCGCGCTTTAACGATAAATTGAAATGGCTCAAGAAAATAAAATTCAAATAATTAAATATGCTCCGCCGCCACCGGAATTGCCCGTGCTTGGAAAGGTTGATCCAGATCAGGCCTCTTTTATTGGGCGTACTAATTATGTGTCAGCGCTGGAAGAAAAGAAATTTGTTTTCGGCATTAAAAGAGAAGACCGCAAGCGTCATTTGTATATAGTCGGGAAGGGCGGCGTTGGTAAATCTAAGTTGTTGGAGTTATTGATTAGACAAGATATAGCCAGTGGCCGGGGTCTATGCCTTATGGATCCCCACGGTGATGTGATTGAAGATATGTTGGCCTTTATTCCCGAAGATCGTATGGAAGACGTGGTGATAATTGATCCGTCAGATAGCGACTATCCGGTGTCTTTTAATCCATTAGCCGATACTGATCCATCTTTAAAACATCAGCTTGCGCAAGGTCTTATAGGGGTTATGGAGAAACAATTTGGAGCTAATTGGACCCCTCGTTTGGAGCATGTGTTTCGTTTTACAACTCTGGCGTTGTTGGATTATCCACACGCCACTATGAGAGGCATGATTTTTATGTTGACCGATCATAATTATCGCCAAAAAGTTATTGAATATATTGAAGACGATATGGTTAAGCGTTTTTGGGCTATTGAGTTTGCCGATTGGTCAGAAAAATTTGATACCGATGCCATTATTCCATTAGTAAATAAATTGGGGCAATTTTTGTTTGACCCAATGTTGCGCAATATCTTTGGACAAAAAGAAAATAAGATAGATCTTTATAAGCTAATGAATGAACATAAAATAGTGTTTATTAACTTATCCAAGGGCAAATTGGGAGAGGAAAATTCTAGTTTCTTTGGAGCCATGTTTATTACCAAAATTAAGCAAGCGGGCATGCAACGAGCGCGCATGACAGAAAAACAACGCCCTGATTTTTATCTTTATATTGATGAGTTCCACAATGTGGTTACGGAAACTTTTGAAAACTTACTTTCCGAAGCCAGAAAATACAGTTTATGCATCACGTTGGCTCATCAATATATGGGACAGTTATTGCCGAGAGTGCAGGCGGCTGTTTTGGGCAATGTCGGTTCTATGATTGTTTTTCGTGTTGGTGGCGCTGACGCGACAATCTTGGAATCAGAAATGGCGCCCTTATTTAAGATTAAAGATATGATAAATTTGGGCAAACAACAATTTTATATAAAATTAATGATTGATGGGGAATCTTATGACCCGTTTTCAGCCATGACACTTAAAGTGTTAGAGTCTAACCATTCATCTTATCGTGATAAGATCATGGAAATTTCGCGGCGTAAATATTCTATCCCAGCCGATGCCGCTAAGAAATTAATTGATGAGGATGAGTCTAGTGTTTTGCATAGCGCGCAGGACGAGGCCATTATCGCTGGCAATAAGAATTTTTCAACAGATCAAATAAAACATCATTTTTAATGACTAACAAAATTTATTTGGCAATTTTACAAGTCAATGGTTAAAGTAATGGTTTTTGGTGTTTTTGACGGTCTGCACGAAGGGCACAGATTTTTTATTAACGAAGCCAAAAAGCAGGGGAACAAATTAGTGATTGTGGTTGCTCGGGATTCAATTGTTGAATTGCTTAAAAACAAAAAACCATCACACAATGAGGTAGAGCGACAGCGGCAATTGGCTGATTGCGAGAGGGGCGCGATGGTTATATTGGGCGATAGAGAAATGGGCGCATATGAGGTAATTAAACAATACGAACCGGACGTTATTTGTTTGGGATACGATCAGGAAGCGTTAGCAACTGACTTGCGTCATAAAATGAAAGCGGGGGCTATTCCAGATGTTAAATTAATAGAAATAGGTTCACATAAATCAGATAAATATCATAGCTCACTACTTCTTTAGTTCGCGCGTTCATTTGCCGAAATTTTGTTAAAGGAGGGGCAAATTACAAAATAGACATCTAATTACAGATTTATTATGAGCATGTATTGGGAGTTCAAAGCCGATTTTCAATCTTTGGATGAGAATAAAATTGAAGAGATATTAAATTGGTTGACCGTGTATGCCAATGTCGCAAGCAGCGACAAGGAATTTATTTTTTTGTTCTGTCATGGCAAAAGAAATTATCTACTTTCGTCAGTTTTTTTACATCGCGGAAATAAGATGGAAGGTCAGTTACGGGAAATAAATATGCGAGATTGGTCAGATTGGAAAGATGGCGACAGCATAACTATTGGATTCGCACTTCCTTTCGCGGACAATCCGGAAAATTTAGATATTTTAAAAAAATCTTCAGTATGGGCTGATTTCGGAACGGTTGTCCGCAAAAATCAAGAAAAAGAATTTAATGATTGGATCGGCCAACTTCGGCTTAACAGAAAAGACGGGAAAATTAGTTTTGGGGTTTTCTATCTATGTTTTTTAAAGGGTAGTAAATCTCTTACTATTAGACCCCCATCTTCGGACTTATCGGAATTTTTATTCAAAAGCAGAGAATTTCACGAACTTTTAAAAGAATTTTCACTCTTCATAAAGCCGATAAGCGCGGGCATTCATTTTGAGGGCGGTGAGATGGGGTATAGCAAGGCATTCGTTTCTAAAACAAGATCAATTTGCGCTTACGATGGAAGACTGGAAACAATCCCCGCTATAGAAGTAACTTCTGCTGGAGTGACGCGTGGGCCGTGTTTTTATCCTTTTACTGATCGCTGGGGATCGATCATCGCCGATGTTATGGAAAAACATCTTGGTTGGAAGCGCGACGCTAACCGATTGCGTGAGCTTTTGGATCTAAATATCAACTGCAAGGAATTGATTTTGAACGAAAAAGAAACTCGAGAATTAAAGGAATTGCTTTCGTGGGATGGCGAGAGCGAAAAAGCTAGGCGCGCTGAATTTTGGAACATAGTAAATGGTCCCTTTGATGAAAAAGTTATGACCGCCTTTTTGTCTTCGGCAGATCATGCTAAGCAACTTAGAGAACTTGGATCCAAACTTCCTTATGAAGAGGTGCTTATTGTTGAAAATATTCAAGAAATTGCCGATTTTATTGAGGACGTGGAAAAACAAGGGTTTGTTATAAAAATCGGTGGCCAATAATATGGTGGCAGTGTGTTATTATAAACATTTTAGCTAATTTTTTGCTATAATATCAATATGGCTGAAGCTTGGGAAAGTCAACAACCAGAATTGGGCAAGAATGTGGTTTATTTCGGTAAAACCGATTTCCGAAATGATGAGCGTCTTTTTGGCATTAAAAGAAAGGATCGTCGACAGCATATGTATATTGTTGGCAAAACCGGTACCGGTAAGTCGGTTTTAATAAATAACTTAATAATACAGGATATATCCAACGGCGATGGCGTTTGCGTAGTTGATCCTCATGGCGAATTAGTGGAGGGTGTTTTGTCTAGCATTCCCAAATCTCGCGAGAAGGATATTATTTATTTTAATCCCGCTGATACAGAATTTCCTATCGGCTTCAATGTTTTAGAATTGCCAGATCCTAAATACAAACATTTGGTCGCTTCTGGGTTGATGGGTATTTTTACTAAGATTTGGTCTAATGTTTGGTCGGCTAGAATGGAATATATTTTGAATAATGCCATTTTGGCCTTATTAGATACGCCAAATACTACACTCTTGGGCATACCGCGATTGTTGGTTGACAAAGAGTATCGTCAAAAAATCATCAATAATCTTAAAGATCCGGTAGTTAAGGCTTTTTGGGTCAACGAATACGAGGAATGGCAAGATAAATTTAGAAACGAAGCTATCGCGCCTATTCAAAACAAAGTAGGTCAGTTTTTATCTACGGCTATCGTGCGCAATGTGGTGGGGCAGAGCAGAAGTACTATCAATATTTTTGATTTGATGAATTCGCAAAAGATTTTTTTGGTTAATGTTTCTAAGGGGCGTATCGGTGAGGATAATGCGGCTTTATTGGGCGCCATGATTATTACCAAAATTCAACTCTCGGCCATGGAGAGGGTCCGCATCCCAGAAGAAAACCGTAAAGATTTTTATCTTTACGTTGATGAGTTTCAGAACTTTGCCACCGATTCTTTCGCCAACGTTCTTTCGGAAGCTAGAAAGTATCGTCTGGATTTAATTATTGCCCATCAATATGTCGGCCAGTTGGTAACCGATGTTTCTACCAAGGTTCGCGATGCTGTTTTTGGAAACGTTGGCACCATGGTTGTCTTTAGAGTGGGAGCGGCGGACGCAGAATTCTTAGAAAGCGAATTTGAGCCAGAGTTCACTATACAAGATATCGTGAATCTGCCCAATTATCGCATTTATCTAAAATTGATGGTGGACGGAGTTACTTCGCGGCCGTTTTCGGCAGCGACATTGCCGCCGTTGAAAATGAAGACAGATGTGGTTTCGGCGAATGAGGTTGTTGATGGTTCTAGGCGAAGATATGCCAAATCTCGTCAAGAGGTGGAAGATGAGGTGTATAGTTGGAGTACCGGTTCTCCGATGGGCGTATCAGAAGAGGGCGCTAGCGCTGGCGGCAGTAGTGGGGCTGGCAGTAAGAAAATCGCGGCAGGTTTACATTCGGCAGTATGTTCTAGTTGCGGCAAGGAAACCAAAGTTCCTTTTAAGCCAATCGCAGGCCGACCGGTTTTTTGTTCAGAATGTTACGCTAAAGCAAAAGCGGGCGAAATATCTTTAGGTGGCTCTGAGCGTGGAAGTAGGCCCGCTAAGGAATCATCATCCTCGGTATCTAATCTAGCAGATATAGGCATTGAATTTGAAAGTCTCAAGTCGTTTGATCGGCCGCAAAAGCGTGAAGGGCCCAGTCCATCCCTTCCCAGAGGAACTCGTGAGATGCCACCCAGACCTAGGGCACACCAAACACTTACTCTTAGCGATTTAAAAGCAACCCAATCGCCGATTAACAAAGAAGTTAAATTAAAAACATTGAAACCATCAAAAACATCGCCGGATGTTGGTAGTATCAAAGAGGCATTAAAGGAAGCCTTGAAGAAAAAAAATAACTGATTATTATATAAACTCTAATAAAAATGATTTAAGATTCATGATTTATGAATTGAACGTCATACGTTAAAGACGATGCTTACTTATAACGATTTAAAAACAGGCACGGTTTTTGTTTTAGACGGAGAGCCCTATGAGGTTTTGAGCTACGAATTCTTACGCATGCAACAACGAAAGCCGGTGGCTAAAACTAAAATTAGAAACTTGATTAATGGCAAGATTGTTGAGCGCAATTTCCATCAAAGTGAAAGTTTTGAAGAAGCCGAGATTGATAAAGTGCCTATCAAATATCTTTATAATCATAGAGACGAATATTGGTTTTGTGACAAAGATAATCCCGCTCATAGGTTTTCCTTAAGCAGAGAATCATTGGGCTCTCAGATAGATTTTGTTAAACCCAACAGCGAAGTTTTATCATTAAAATTCGGTGAGAAATTTATCGGCATCAAGCCGCCGATTAAGGTTGATCTTGAAGTTAAGGAGACCCCGCCAGGAGAAAGGGGAGATACGGCTACGGGCGGGAAAAAAGCGGCCATTTTGGAAACTGGGGCCGTGGTGCAGGTGCCGTTGTTTATAAATATTGGAGATGTTATCAGGGTCAATTCTGAAAGTGGAGAGTACGTGGAGAGGGCGGAAAAATCTAAATAATAAAAACCCGGGCGTGAAGCTCGGGTCTTGAATTGGTTGCGATATTTCTTATTTTTTTCCTTGGCGAATCATTGCTCGCAATTTTTTTAGTCCAATGATTCTTTGAGCCAGACTTCTAACGTCTCTCACGAACGCCCTCTCTTTATCAGCTCTTTTTTGAGCTAGAGTTCGCCGGACATATTTTTTATAAAATTCCCGCAGATCATCTTGCCACTTTCTAGATTTATTACACACCGTGTTGCATATCCTCGGATAGCGGTTGCCCTTGTCATATGTTATGCCACAACTAAACAAAATGATTTCGTCACCATCTTTACCATCATCAGTGGCAGTTAATTTTAATCTATATATTTTAAAACTAGATTCATATTCTTCCAGACAAGCAGTTAATTTAAAGCGTTTCAGTCGTAGCGATCTTTCGGTTTGAGTCATGACTCCTGTGGAGATTTTTTTATTACTATTTGATTCGGCATCAATAAGATTTGCTATCATATTCCATATTTTTTTATGGTTTGACGCGATGTCTCTGCGACGGACGGGTATTCCGATCGCGGGATTTGTTGGGAAATCCAACAAGATTGTGTTACGCCCCATCACAACACCTCCTTTTTAAAGGTACCTCTAATATATTTTCACGTTTCTACCATCTCTGTCAATTTTTTAAAACTTATCATAAGATTATAAACATGAAAGTCCATTTTATAGGTATCGGCGGCATAGGTGTTTCTGCTATCGCGCGTATGATGCTGTTTGGGGGGCATGAAGTAACTGGTTCCGATGTGTCAACTTCAATAATCACCGACCAATTAATCAAATTGGGCGCCAAAGTCGCCATTGGTCAAAATCGCGATAATATAAAAAAACCGGATTTGGTAATCTATACTTCGGCTATTGGAAATAAAAATGAGGAATTAGCCGAAGTTAGACGTTTAAAAATTCCGATTTATTCTTATCCAGAGATTTTAGGGAAGATGTCGGTTGATAAATATACTATTGCTATTGCTGGCACGCACGGTAAAACCACCACTACGGCTATGATCGGTAAAATTTTAATGGACGCCAAACTATCGCCCACGGTTATCGTGGGTAGCTTGTTGAAAGATAAAAAATCGAATTTCGTTAGTGGTCGGAGCAACTATCTAGTAGTGGAAGCGTGTGAATACAAAAGATCGTTTCTAAATATCAATCCGATCATTGCCGTCATTACTAATATTGATAATGACCATCTGGATTATTATGGCAACATCTCCGGAGTAATTAAGGGCTTTAGTGAATTTGCGGCCAAGTTGCCTAAAGATGGTTATTTAGTTTGCGATTCTCATCAGCCGCATATCGTTAAGGCCATCAAACATGCCAAATGTAAGGTTGTTGATTATACTAAGTTATCGCGCAATTTTAGATTAAAAATTCCCGGTGATCATAATTTGAATAATGCACAAGCGGCCTCCGCGGTGGCTAAAATACTTAAAGTTTCTCAAGCCACGATTAAAAAATCTTTAGAAGGTTATTTAGGTACTTGGCGACGCTTTGAATACAAAGGTAAAACCAAAAATGGCGCGTTGGTTTATGATGACTACGCTCATCATCCGACGGAAATAAAGGCCACCCTAACTGCCGCGCGTCAAAAATTTGGCTCACAAAAGATAATATGCGTTTTTCAGCCCCACTTGTTTAGTCGCACCAAATTATTACTTAATGATTTTGCTAGGAGTTTTGGTGATGCCGATGAAGTTATAGTAGGAGATATATATGCGGCGCGCGAATATGCCAATGATAATAGGACTGGCGTTATTAAATTAGTCCAAAAAATAAGCAAGTATCATCCACGTATTGTTTATGGTAATAGTCCTAGAAAAATACTTTCTCTATTGACCGATAATGTGGAACGTGGTAATGTAGTGTTTACTATGGGGGCCGGAGATGTTTATAAGATAGGAGAGAGATTATTACGCAGTAAGTCATAATAAAAATAATGAAAGCAATAATTTTAGCGGCGGGAGAGGGTATCCGTATGCGCCCGCTGACCTTAGAAAAACCGAAACCATTATTGGAGGTAACGGGCAAACCATTATTGCGACATATTTATGAATCTTTGCCCGATGTTATTGATGAGGTTGTTTTAGTCGTGGGCTATAAAGGGGATCTTATTAAAAAACATTTTGGATCAGAATTCGCCGGTAAAAAAATAAGTTATGTTGAACAGTTGGAAAAGCTGGGCACAGCTCATGCCTTGGGGTTGTGTCGACCCCATTTATCAGAGGGCGAGAAATTTTTATTGCTTTATGCCGATGATTTACAGCATAAGGAATCTATGACGAGATTATTGCGCCATGACAACGCTTTATTGGTTCACAAAGTTGAAGATCCGCGCCGTTTTGGAGTGGTTGTAACTAATGATGGGGGTAAGATATTGGATATAGAAGAGAAGCCGAAAAATCCTAAAACTAATTTAGTTGCCATCGGGGTGTATGTTTTAAATTATAATATCTTCAAATACGAATTGCATGAAAAGAAAAACGGAGAGTATTTTTTAACCGATATGATAAAGTCTATGATCAAAGATCAAGACGTGTTTGCCGAAGAGACAAGTTTTTGGCATCCGATTGGTTATCCCGAAGATTTAAAAAAGGCCGAGATAATCTTGAGCCAACGTTTTCAAGGCGATGTCGCTGATCCGAAATGAGCATGGCAGAAAATGTATTTATTAAAAAATGAATTTTTGCTAAAATAAGGTAATGGAAAAGCATCCTCTCCACCTCAAAAACCCCGAATTGCAGACATCTCCCGAAGTGCAACGGGCGGTTGAGCGTGAGGAGCAGAAAACTGGGGAAAAAGTGCCCAATGACCCGGCTGAGCGCATAGAGGCCTATATGGATCGCCTTGAGAACATCTTTCTCAATCCGGACGAGCGAAAACGCGACCGCAACCTTGAAATGTTCAGAGATAAGATATATGACGCGCTCATCATAAAGCGCGAGAATTTTCCCGACAGCTACTTTGAACTCCAAAAACGCATTGCGCGAGAACGCGGACAAGCAGTCGAAGAAATTCCGGACAACGTCCGAGAGCAGATGATGGATGTGGCCATCGAGGATCAAAGAGCGTCGCTTGACGCATGGATGGACTATCTTACTTCGGACGACGCAGTTTATCCGGCGTGGTTCAAATATTTCGTTTGGAGAAACGTCACCAAGCTTTCGCAGTTTGATAAGGAGCGAGGCGAATTCAAAAAGCGCACCGACAGCACGGTCGCTCCGTATCCGGACATTTACCGCGAACCGCTCGCGCAGATCGCTGACATCTACGAAAAAATAAAAGCTGACAATAAGAATCTCAAAGAGCCGGAGATCAGAGAAGCCTTTTCAAAGAAATTTCCGAATCTTTATGCCGAGCTCATCTCCAAGTCTCTCGCCGCTTCGATGGAGAACCGCGAAGAAATTCGCGGAGAATGGGTGAAGTACGAACAAGGGAGAGACGGCGATGCGGAGAAACTTTTTCAATCGCTAGAAGGCAAGGGCACCGGCTGG
>JAUYMR010000024.1 GCA_030698695.1 bacterium
TTCTAGTGGGGGCTTTTGCGTTCTCTGGCTTATTAATATTGGGCGAAAACTACAATCCTAATTCGGCCAGCAATGAACAACCGCCACTATTGAGCATAGCCAACGATGTCCATATCCCCAATTTAAACGATGATAGCAACAATATAACTCGGGCTTTGGCGCAAAAAATCGGCCAAGAAATAGCCAATAAAAAACCCTCAACTGAAGGTGGTATAAAAGTTTCCGATCCGGAAGAAATAGTAAGCCGCTATCTAACAGAGGGTATCAAAAACTTTAATTACGAATCTTTGAAGCCGATCATAAACGATAGTGATATAAAAATAATCACCAATACCAACCGACAACTGACGCAAAACTACTTAGCCAATTTAAAAAACATCATCAGTGAAAATTTTAAAAATCTCGTCACCGAACCGGATAAAATGAATCCCGCGGATTGGAATAATTTGATTAAGACTTATGACGAAGCTATCGCTGAACTCTACGATTTACCGGTTCCTCAAAATTTATCGGCAATACATAGACAGGAAATAAGTCTCATCAGCGCTCAAAAAAGTATTTTTGAATTTATTGGAAATTATCAAACCGATCCTCTGAAAGCCTGGTTGGCAATCACAGCTCATCAAACATTGAATCAAGAATTTGCCAATTTATCTCAAGAAATCAATAAATTATTATGAAAATCTCTTTTCTAAAAAGATATGTGTTGCCGATCATATTAACCGCCAGTTTGTTGAGCGGCTATGTTGCCAATGCTCAAACGGTTTACGTAGCTGGTGGCCAGGTCAATACCAATGAAATCAACCCCGTTATGACTAATGCCGCCATCTCCAATATTGGCGACTTTAATCAAAACTTATTTGAATGGGGACAAACTTTTGTTTTGGAAACATTGAAAAAAAGAGTTTTGGATATGATGGTTGATCAAATTATTCAATGGGTTCAAGGCGGCGGTGAACCAAAATTTATAACTGATTGGGGTAGTTTTTTAAGAGACGCCGGTCAGCAAGCAGTCGGCGATTTTGCTCAAGAATTGGGATTGGGATTTTTGTGCGAACCATTTAGTTTTCAAATTCAAATAGCTTTACAAAATCCAAGTCCATTTAGCCAAAGAGCTTCGTGTACCCTAGATGAAATCGTTGGTAATATAGAAAATTTCTATCAAAATTTTGAAAATGGCGGCTGGATAGCTTATTCGGAATCTTGGAAACCAAGAAATAATTATTACGGATCATTAATAATGGCCTATGACGAACAACAAAACAGGCGCGAATCTGCCGAATCAGCAGCTTGGAGCGAAGGTATAGCCGGTGGCGGATTTCTATCAACTAAAGATGCTAATGGCAACATTTCTACTCCCGGTTCGGTTATCGGCGCCACGGTGGCCAAAGCTATTGGCTCCGATATTGATTATATAGTCAACGCCCAACAACTGCAGGAATATATAGCGGCTATTTCAGATGCCGTCATTAATCGTCTTATTAAAGAAGGTATTAACGGACTACAGAATGTTAACACTGATAACGCTCCCAGTAGCGGCTATGTAGTCAGTTCAGCCAACCAAACCGGAACGGCTTGCGCGGGTCTAACCAGTTCGGCTCTGCAAAGTTGTCTTCAATACAATCAAGCAACGACTGACTCCTTCAACGCGTCCAAAAACGCCATACTTACGCAAATAGATCTCACCCTGTTGCCACGCGTGGCCGCTCAAAATTCACTAACTAGCGCTCTTAATGACTTATACAGTTTTGCCAGTACCGCTACGGAAATATATGAAAATCTAATCATTCTGGAAAAGGATCCTAATGCTCCGATCGCGCTATGTTTTAAACCCAAAAATCAATTATTGCAAGAGATTGCTTCGGCCATTGCCGAAGAAAATAATCAACTGACCGATTTGCAATCGCAATACGACACTAATCAAGCGATTATTGATGAATTGGTAGCCATCAAAAATCAAATTTTATTGATACCGCAAGACGATTGGAATAGCTTAGGAGCCATTAGCGGCAGTGTCCAGAGTAAGTTGGATCCGGTAACGGCCGAAAATCTGAAACGAAGCGCCGCCACAACTCGCAATCAAGTTCGCAATCAAACCACTGCTTTATTGAATTCATTTAATCTGCAAATTACGCGCTGTTATGAATAGGTACCAAAAAATCATAATTTTTTGTCTGTTTTTGATCCTAGTTTTGCCCCTAGCTTATCAACCAATATCGACAGGGGCACAATTTGAGCTATCGGATATCCTTTTATCAGAAGAATTATCTCCCCCTCAGCCAGGCAGTGGAATAGAGGGGGCACTGAACGCGCCATCAACAGAAGATACTGATGACGAGCTTTGTCTCACCTTTGGTTGTGCTTTAAGAAAATTCCTAGGTTGGGCGCTTACAAAAATTGCTTATTTCTTTAGCTATGTAGCCAGTTTACTTATCGCTCTAGCGGGCGCGTTCATAACATTTTTAGTAGATGCTAGTAAAGAAATTACCTCTAATGGTTTTGTTACCACCGGTTTCGGTTTAACTTTGCAAATAGCTAATCTGGGATTTGTGCTGGCTATGATTTTTATAGGAATAGCGACGATTTTGAGATTGGAAAACTATAAAACCAAGGATTTGTTAAGGAAACTGATAATCGCCGCTGTTTTGATTAATTTTAGTTTTGCCATAGTCGGCGTGTTTCTGGATTTTGCCAACATAATCGGAAATTTCTTTTTAAATGGAGTAACGGGCCAGGGGGGGGTAGGGGCATTAGCTACGAAATTAGCTGGCTCGTTAGATATCCAAAAATTAACAGACGCGCCGCCAGTAACTCTTAATAATGTTCACGGATTGGAGGAATTCGCTAATGTAGTGGTTTTGTTGGGAGCGTTGGCGTTGATAGCTATATTCAACGCAATTTTGGTCATTGTCTTTTATGTAACCGCCTTTTTGTTGCTCCTAAGAAATATCTGGCTAATGATACTTTTAATAGTTATGCCCATCGTTTGGTTATTCTGGATATTTCCCGGCCTATCAAAACATTGGACTGATTGGTGGGGCAAATTCATCTCATGGACATTTTTCTATCCAGCAGTGATGTTTTTCATATATCTCTCAATTAACGCATCTGACCAGATTGAGAAAAGTGTTGGCACATCCGTCAATAATGCTGATGCTACAACAGCCTTAGCGTCCGGAATAGGCGTAGACACAGATTCAGTTTTGGTATTTTTGGCCTTATTAGCAAAATCCGGCATCTTAGTAGGCGGACTTATCGCGGCGCAAAAAATTGGCATCGCCGCGGCCGGAGCCGGCATCGCCGCGGCTGGAGCAGTCAAGGGGTGGGCGCTGGGTAAGGCTGGTAAGTACACCGGGGCTAGTTGGGCTGTTAAAAAAGCAGGATTTACTCCTAAATGGGCTGGCGGCGGAAAGAAGGGGCCAGATGGAGGTCCTCCTGACGGCGGCGGTGGCGGCGGTTTCGGTAGTAGTGGAATTTCTAGAAAATTAGTAACATCAAATGCTTGGAAAGGAGCCGCAGACACATTGTCTAGATTTGCTCCAACTAGAGGAATGGCAGCCGATATGTATCGGGCAACTGGCGCCCCGAAGAAAGCGGTAGAAGCTAGACAATCTGAAATAGAAAAACAAAAACAAGGCAAAGAAGAAATGATGGTCAATGCCGCACGAGCAAGATCGCCAGAAGAAAAAGCCGCTTATGCAAATATATTAGCTAAAAGTGGCAACCTAGAATCTTTTAGGGATGATGCTCGTTACGGAGGCCTTTCCAAACTTGACGAATTGTTAAATGCCGCCAGGGACAGCGGTAATACCAAGGATGTTCTAGAAAATGCTCCACAATATGCCGATCATGTCACAACTAGAAAACCCGATCAACAAAATCTGAATCCGGCGCAATGGATAGCAGAGGCTATAGGTGCCGCTATGGAAAAGTTTAGGCCATCTAATGTAACTAATCTGTCACCAGAGGCGATAAGAGTTGTCGGTAGACATTTCCGAAGGGGTCACTTAGAAAAATTGGAGAGAGGTGATGGTAGCGTTGAGCAATTAAGAGCTTTGGAAGATGTAGCTAATGCGATTAGAGACGTTGAACCATCTAATCCAGTAGTAAGATTTGTTGATAATAATATCGCTCAACAAAGAGTGACAGAAGCGACTGACCAATTAAGAACAAATATACGTCGAGAAGAGCCCAAACCAAGACCTCCTGGATTTTAAAATAATATGGCATATCCACCAAAAACAATAGATTTTAACGAATTGCCAGAAGTCATCAAAGATTGGCTAGCTTCAAGCGCGTCAGCTTTATTGGTGTACGAAATAAACAAACAATACAGTTTTGTTAATGATAAGGTTAAAATTTTGCCTAGAACCATATTGGAATTGATAACTGGAGCCATAGATGCCAGAGATTTCAAACAAGAACTCATAAAAAGACTCTTAATAGATGACTCCAAAGCCGATTCAATAATCGCCGATGTGAAAGAAAAAATTTTAAAACCCATTGAGTATGATCTAAGAAGAATCGGCATAGAGCCAACATTGCTGGCCACTACAGCGCCCACTAAAAGAATGGTGCCGACTCCTGAATCGCGGGAAATGCCGATCCCGACTAAGATGTCATCGGCTCCATCAGTAACAGAGCACATACAATCCAACTCAAAGACGCATCAAGAAAGCGATCAACCATTTATTCTATATCATGAACATCCGGAATTAAGAGAAACGCCAAGACCTCGCCCAGCTACGCCGCCGTCGCCACCGACAACGTCAGAAACTGAAATCAAAATCAAGACCAATAAAGTTACCCCCGATAAACCGTTACCCCCGACTCCTCCGCCAGTCAGAAACACAAACAACAATCAAAATGGAACAATGGCAACAAGGATAGTTCACTATAGTAATAACAGAACGGATTTGGATAACGGCACTAATGTTTAGCGTGTAAGTTTTTAGTAGCGCCAACACTTATCCTATTTGTATGATTAGTATTAAGAACAAACATGGCACAATACCAAGTACCACAATTTATTGAAACTCAAGATAAGATCGTCGGCCCTCTAACGATTAAACAATTCCTTTATTTAGCTGCCGGAACAGCGATAATTTTTATAACTTTTTTTATTTTTAAATTTCTAATATGGGCCGTCATAGCCGTTATTGTCGGCATTATCTCCTTAGCGATAGCATTGATAAAATATAATGGAAGACCTTTGCCGACCGTATTGTTTTCGGCTTTTAAATATATCTGGAAACCCAGAACTTATACTTGGCAACGCGAGGAAGCAAAAATAGAAGTGCCGGAAGTAAAAATCCCAAAGATGCCCTCGGCTCCCAAACCAACCGCGACTCCAATTCCGTCTACAGAAGAGGCGGCGCCGGTACCATTGAAAAATCTATGGTTAAAAATAACCACCAGTCACGAAACCAAACAGACACAGCCGGCCGCCAGAGAACATAAATCTGAATTATTCCAATTATTTAAGAAATTAACTGGCGAAAGAGAGGTGACTAGGAGAATAGATTATAGATAATAAATGAGCAGTAGGTAGTAAGTAGTATATAATAAATACATGGTTCAGAAATCAGACACAAAACCGACTCAACAATTTGTAGATATAAAAGAAATTAGGGGTGGTGTTTTGTTTCTAAAAAATGGGGGGTTGCGAAAAATATTAATGGTCAGCGGTGTTAATTTTGATCTGAAATCAGAAGAAGAGCAAAACTTAATAATTTTTAGCTACCAGAATTTTATTAACGGCTTGAATTTTTCTCTCCAAACTCTGGTTCACTCTCGCAAACTAAATATAGAAACCTATCTTAATAAATTAGACACTCGCAAGTCAGAAGAAACAAACGAATTGTTAAAAAACCAGATAGGTGAGTATCAGCAATTTATACGGTCATTCATAAAGGACAATGCCATAATGGAAAAAAGCTTCTTTGTGATAGTGCCGTTTGATTCCGTGCAACTGGCTCAAGTCGGGCAAAAATTGTCCGATAAATTATTCGGTTTGCTATCCTTTAAAAAAACAGCTAAGCAGCCCGTTGAAAATACCGAAGAGGAAAAAATCCAGATGCACAATATAGAACAGCTGGAACAAAGAGTCAGTCAAGTAATTAGCGGTTTGGGACAAATAGGCTTGGCTTCCGCCTCGCTAAACAATGAACAGATTGTTGAACTCTTCTATAATCTATACAATCCTCAATCTATAGAAAAAAATGAATTGGAAATCGCTAAATAAAATAAGTTATTATGAAACAATTTGAAGAAATAAAAAATGTCATAGCTCCATCGGCTTTAGAAGTTAATTCTCATTATCTAAAAATAGGTGATAAATTAGCCAAGACCTTGTTTGTTTTTACATATCCAAGATATCTGGCTACGGGTTGGTTTTCACCGATTATAAATCTGCCAGAATTATTAGATATCTCTATATTCATACACCCGGTAGATACTGCTTTAGCATTAAAAAATCTCCGCAAAAAAGCCACGCAAATCCAAGCTCAATTGAGCGAGCGCGAAGAAAAAGGATTAGTGAGGGATCCTATATTAGAAACAGCCTTTCAAGACATAGAAAGTTTAAGAGATTCCCTGCAACAATCTCGCGAGAATCTATTCAATGTAGGTGTTTACATAACTATTTATGCCGATGATCTTGATGGTTTAAGCAAGTTGGAATCCAAAATTACTTCTATGTTAGAAAGTCGGTTGGTCTATCTAAAGCCGGCTGTTTTCCAACAAATAGATGGCCTGACATCCACTTTGCCGATGGGTTCCGATAAATTATCTATTCACACGCCTCTAAATTCCAGCCCCGCCTCATCATTTTTCCCATTTTCATCAGCCAATCTTACATCAGACGAGGGCGTTCTCTACGGCATAAATCGTCATAATAATACATTGATTATTTTTGACAGGTTCTCATTAGAAAACGCCAATATGGTCATCTTCGCGAAATCCGGCGCCGGTAAATCTTACGCTACTAAATTGGAAGCTCTTAGATTGTTAATGTTGGGAACCGATGTCTTGATTATTGATCCTGAAAACGAATATAAAAATTTAGCCGATACTGTCGGCGGCAGTTTTTTCAAAATCTCTCTAACATCGGAGGACAATATCAATCCTTTTGATATACCCTTTATACCGAAAGATGAATCTCCTAGTGAGATACTCAGATCTCACATAGTAAACTTGACCGGTCTTGTTAAGCTGATGTTAGGTAAAATCACTCCCACTGAGGAAGCTCTTTTGGATCAAGCCATATCGGAAACTTACGCGGCTAACGACATTGTGGCCGGTAAAGATTTTTCCCAAACACAGCCGCCTCTGTTAGAAAATCTGCAGACCGTGTTGCACAATATGGAAGGTGGTCGCGAAATGTCTCAAAGATTATATAAATTTGTTAAGGGAAGCTATGCCGGCTTTACCAATCAAGCTACCAATATTGATATTAAAAACAGACTAATGATCTTTTCAATTAGAGACTTGGAAGAAGAGTTGAGGCCAATAGCGATGTATATCATTTTAAATTTTATCTGGAACCTTATCAGGTCAGATCTTAAAAAACGAGTTCTTTTTATAGATGAGGCGTGGTGGATGATGAAACATGAAGACGGCGCCACTTTTTTGTTCAGTTTGGTAAAAAGGGCCAGAAAGTATTATTTAGGCGTAACAACCATCACTCAAGATGTTGAAGATTTTTTAGGATCGCCCTACGGCCGACCTATATTAACCAATTCATCACTGCAAATACTACTCAAACAATCAACGGCTATGATTGATGTAGTCAGCAAGGCTTTTAATCTTACCGATGGGGAAAAAAATCTATTACTTGAAGCCGAAGTCGGTCAGGGTTTATTTTTCGCGGGTCCGAATCATGTAGCTATTCAGGTTATAGCTTCATACTACGAAGACAGAATTATAACTACAAAACCGGAACAATTATTATCGCAAGGGTGATATGTACGAACCAAAATTATATCTACCAGAAGTAATAATCCTATTAATGATGGCCGTTATTATAGACACAATTGGTATCCTGCTCGCACTGGTTGCTTTGGATGATTTCTTTGTCCTGGATCTGTTTGGTCTGACTATGCAGGGTTATTTTAGAATCAGGAAGGTTAACGGCGCCGGTTATGACTTAATAGCTTCTTTGTCAGAATTTTTGCCCTATGTCGGCGGCGCGCTACCATTAAAAACCATCGGCGTGGCGACTGTCGTCTGGATTGATGGGCACCCAAAGGGGTTGGTAGCTAAAGGAGTTGCCACGGCTAATGTTGTTAAAAAACCAACTAGCGGAACAGCCACAACACCGAAGTTAGACGGCATAGCCAAAGCGGCATAAAATTAGTCGGTTGGCGAATTGGAAAATCAGTTAATTGGCACTATTGTATAAATATATGTTAACAATGACTCTAAAAAACATTATCTTGGCAATAATCCTAATAGCCGTTGGCTATATTCTGACAGCTGGCTCAACTAGCGCCCAAACCGCTCCTCAATTTATGGTTAATTGGAAAGCTAACGACTATGTAGCTCCCGATTATTTGGGCAAGATTCTGCCCACTCGCAATACTAAAGTAGATGTCGGATTTGAATTGATAGACAATAATCGTCCGCTAAATTTAAGCAATTATCAAATTCGCTGGTATGTTAACGATAAACTGCGAACATCTGGGTCGGGTAAGAAAGGTTTTAGTTTTAATATAAACGCCATTACTCACAGTCCGCAGATAATAAAAATTATTGTAGTTAATTATCGCGAGACTGATCTGGAAAAAACGTTTGTTATTCCAGTAGTCAATCCCGAGGTTCATCTTCAATCACTCGGAGATTATAAGTTTGGCGTCCGTCCATTTTTCTTCAATGTCATCAATATAAATAACATTAATTTCAGATGGACCGTCAACAATTCAGTTATTGATAAATTAGGCGATCAACCCAACGTGTTAGATTTGGGCATCCAAAACTATAATATTGGTGATATTATTAACTTAGAAGTATCTGTTAATAATCCCTTTAATAAGTTGGAGACTGCGGCGACATCAATCAATTTAAATATAAAATAATGCGTCATAGGGTTAAATTATCCATATATATCATATTAGCCACCATCCCATCGGTGACTGTTTTTGCTCAAGGAGAAAGTCCATCGCCGGTAAGTATAAGCGGCTTATGCCCAACAGATGATATATCTGCTTGTATTCAAAGTATATATAATTTTTCGGTTTACATCGGTGGTTTCTTAGCTATGGCCGCCATAGTTTGGGGAGCTATTGAATGGACAACGTCTGCCGGAAACCCATCTAAATTAAGCGAAGCCAAGGATAGAATTACAAGCGCCGTCTACGGCATGATTTTATTATTGGCCGCCTACCTTATCCTTAACACTATCAACCCTCAATTAACGGAATTGAAACCTCTGGGAGCTCTACCAACCAATGACAATCCAAATGGACAATCAGCCAATAACAATACTCCGCCGGGTGAAGGCGCTTTTGGTGGGGGACAAGGTGGACAGTTCGGCGGTTATGGATCAAGTTCAGAGTGGTAAATCAAATTTATGAACTATGGCATCAACAAAATAACGGCAAGTATCATCATATCATCGCTAATAATCGTAGCGGCGGCTTTATATCTCGGTTGGCAATATGTTTTTCCACCAAGTATGAATAAAATAAACGGCATCACTACTGGACGACTTCCTGACGATACTCCTCCCGCCGCAAATATAGCGACAACCAACAACGAAACTAACCAATCGGCCATATCAATCCCGGCGCAAGCCATATCTAAAAACCAGACGACTCATTATTGGATAAACAGGACGTCTGATGAAATATTATATTTTGATTTGGATGGGTTTTTACACCAGCTATCTGCCGATAGTCAAGATATCAAATTAAATCTATCTGCCGTGAAAAATCTACACGACGTTAAACCATCTAACGACGGCACGAAAGCCATAATAAGTTTCGGCTATCCGGCACAAACGTCTTTTGTTGTCTTTGATGCCGACACTGAAACTTACAAATCACTGCCAAGCAACGTTAACGATTCCGCTTGGGATCCAATATCCGGCAATCGCTTGACATTCGCTAGAAAAGATCTCAATGACACGGTTGTCGGTTTGCTTAACGTCAGCGATCAAAAAATAACTAATATCATCAGACTATCCCAACCGGATCTAAAAATAGATTGGCCGTTGCCGCAAGAAATCTATTTATCCTCCAAACCATCAGCTATGCACAGAGAATCCTTATGGTCAGTCAATATAAATACCGGAGCGATTAATAACATCATCAACGACGTACCCGGACTTATGGTCAAATGGTCTCCAAACGGACAAAAAGGATTGATTTTCACAGGTAATGGTATTAATAACTTTTTTGGTTTAATAAACAATAAAGCCGAGGTTCTGATAGATTGGGTAAGTATAACGCTACCCAATAAATGTACTTTAGGAAATGACAAGGGTTACTGCGCCATACCTCGCGATATCAAACCGGGAACAATACTGCCAGATGATTACTTAAAGCGGTCGGCTTCTTTCAACGATAATATATACGAACTTGACTTCAATACTGCCAAGATAACTTCCGTTTTGGACAGCATTGATATAGATGCCGATCAACTATCATTTGATAAAAATAGCCTGTTTTTCATAAACAGACTTGATAATTTGCTTTATAAATTAAACCTCTAAGTTAAATATCTAAAGGCCTCACTACAACGTGTCTTTCGTGGCCATCACCGGAACTCTCAGTTTTCACATCTGGGCGAGTCGCCAACTCCACATGGACTAAACGCCTTTCATACGCATTCATGGCCGGCAACTGGACTTCTTGTTTGTTAATCAAAACTTTCCGAGCGGCGGCTTTAGCCAGCTCAACAATCAACTTCTCACGCTCAACGCAATAATTATTCACGTCAATAAAAACCTTATCAACGCCCTCCTTCTTCGCCATAAGCTTTGCCAAATGATCTATGTCTAGCACCAGTTGGGGTAGCCATTTTTTCAGCCAATCTCCTTCGTTGATAAAAATTGTTATCTTCCTGTTTTCGGTATCACAATTTACGGTATAATCGTTGAAACCTATTAACTCAAGAAATTTTTTGATTTTCTCCGCTATTTTCTCCATAAATTTTCTTATTTATATGCCACTGTTGGAAAATTGAGAATATTGACGTTGTTAACCAATAAAGTCCGACAGCCGATGGCAATCCTCTTAATATAATAAATGTTAACAAGGGACCAATGACGGCCATCTGCTTGCCCATACTAGCCATCATGGATTTAGGCTGATCTTTGGATTTGTCTACCTTTGGTAAACTGATTTTAGTCTGCCAATATTGGAAAACAGCAGCTAAGAGAACAATTATCATACTTGAGGCGCCTAAGTCAATAACACCCATAAAAATCGTGTTAATATGGGCGGGAACAGCTATGAAACTATACACGTCAGCCGCGTTCTCTATAACCAATCCGTGAGTGAATACTTTATAGAGGGCAATAAGAACGGGCAGTTGTATAAAAAGCATCAAAAAACTGGAGAACGGATTTACTTTGTGTTCTTTATAAAGACTCATTAAAGCTTGGGCTTGTTTCTCCCTATTGTCTTTATGATCATGTTGGATTTTTTGTATTTCGGGTTGGAGTTTTTGAATCAATGTTTGATTTTTAAAACTTTTATAGAATAAGGGCAGTAAAATAAATCTAATTATCACCGTCAAAATTATAATAGCCCATCCCAAATCCTGAAAAGTTATTGTGTTATAAAGAAAAATCAGGGCGTTAAACAGCGGGCGATATAATATTTCATTAAATAGATTAGACATAGTAATATGTATGGGACGCGAAATGCTAAATATTGGGGATTAGATTGTTAAGATCGTTAAGAAGTTCTTTTTTGGAACATTTAGCGGCGGAAGGGAGTACGATGATTAAATAATCGTTTATCGGCATTTGTTTCATATGCGATTTGATAAAATTAAACACCAATCGCTTAATGACATTGCGAGCGCTTGCTTTGGCGGCTACTTTCTTGCTTATAACTACACCAAACCTAGACCGCAACGCATCTGACCGAAAGATTTTTAATAGAAAACAGCTGCCACGAACACTTCGGCTATTTTTCTCATAAAACTCCTGAATGGGGAGTTTAAATTTCTTAGCAATCATCTGACCATAGCTTATACAGTCAACTTATGACGCCCCTTGCGTCTCCTGGCTTTAAGCACGCGCTGACCGCCACGGCGGCGATTGCGCTTCAAGAAACCGTGAACTCGACGCCTTTTCCTTTTGCGTGGTTGATATGTCTGGGACATAATACTTTAGTTTAATAATAAATTACCTAGCCCTTTATTAAGTATAACAACAATGATAAGCTTATGTTGGTATTTTGGCAAATCTGAAACTGAAAATAGTTTTCCACAGAAAATCCACAATTTATTAGATTTAGCTATTTGCTCTTATATAACCTCTTAATCTAGAATTAACATATCTGTTAATTTAATTTTAAAAACAAAATGGAACTTAACGACTTTTGGCAAACAGCCCTAGCAGATATAGAACTGCAAATCTCTAGACCCAACTTTATGACTTGGCTTAAAAGTAGCCAGTTGATTGATAAAAAAGATGGAGTGGCTTTAATTTCTTTACCGAATAATTTTGCCAAAAACTGGGTTCAAAATAAATATCATAAAATCATCCTGGGAACATTGAGAAATATGGATGATACGACTAAGAACGTTGAATACATAGTTCAAAGCATAGCCGCCGTTGAAGCTCTTAAAAATAAGATAATCAAAAAATCCGCGACCGACAATGTTGGTCAGCAATCTTTTCCAGAAATGAAAGTTGATCCGGAAACCAATCTCAATCCTAGATATACTATCAATTCCTTTGTAGTCGGCAAAAGCAATGAATTGGCCTATGCCGCGGCTACATCCGTGGTAAAAGATGTTGGCAGTAAATACAATCCGCTATTTATTTATGGAGGTGTCGGTGTCGGAAAAACTCATTTGATCCAAGGCGTCGGCAATGAAGTTAGAAATGCTTCTCATAATAAACTACGCGTCAAATATGTTTCATCTGAAAAATTTACCAATGAAGTAATTTGGGGAATTAAAAATAAACGGATGGAAACTATAAAAGATAAGTATCGCATGATAGATGTCTTGATAGTTGACGATATTCAATTCATCGGCGGCAAGGAACGAACTGAAGAAGAATTTTTCCATACTTTCAATGCTTTATACGAAGACAATAAACAGATTATCATATCATCTGACAAACCGCCTCGGTTTATACCAACTCTGCACGAACGCCTAAGATCCAGATTTGAAGGAGGTATGGTGGTAGATATAGGTTATCCGGATTATGAACTAAAAGCCGCTATCTTAAAGAATAAACTTGATGAAAAAGGTGTGTCGCTGAAAGATGAAGTCGTTGGTCTTATTGCTCACCGCGTAAGCAAGAATCTAAGGATAATGGACGGTGTACTTAATAGAATACTCTTCTATCAACATGCTAAAAATATGGATATAACCCACAAGATAGCCGAACAGATTATAGACGAGGTAGTGCAGGAACCAGTACGCAACATAGACCCCAATGAAGTCGTTAAGGCCGTAGCTGAGGCGTTTAACGTATCTCCCAGTGATTTGATTAGTCGTTGTCGCAAACAAGAGTTGGTATTAGCTAGACAGGTAGCTATGTATCTTTTGAGGGATTTATTAGCTATGTCGTATCCTTTTATCGGAGAAAAGCTAGGTAAAAGAGACCACACTACCGCTATGTACGCCTACGAAAAGATTTCCGGAGACATCAACAGAAACACGGCCCTAATGCAAAAAATTATGTCCATAAAAGACACTGTTAGTAAGTCCTAGAATAAATTGCGAATAACCAGTGAATGGGTCTTGGATAAAATCGCTATTTTATCAAAATAAACAAAAGTTATTAAGAATGATTAAAACATTTTCCACAAACAATCCACTGGTTATAAAAATAAATTATTAGATTTAACCGCTTAAACAATACGTTATTCAAGTTATACACTTTAATATTAATTCCCTACTACAACAACTATTTATATAAATAAAATGAAACTAATAGTATTGAAAACTAATTTAAGGGACGGGCTGGCGGCTGTAGAAAAATCAATTGGCGATAGTAATGCTAAATTGCCGATATTGAAAAATGTCTTGCTTAAAGCCGAAAATGGAAAAATTAAATTAGCTACCACTAATTTGGAGTTGGGTATTGAAAAAATGGTGCCGGCTAAAATAATCAAAGACGGCGGCATAACAATCCCTTTAAGTACGTTTCATAGCTTGGTGAATAATAGCGATAATGAAAAAATAAATTTGGAAATAAAAGATAATAATCTAATTTTTAAAACCGATAATTATCAAGCTAAAATTCAGGGCATTAAAGAGGAAGAATTTCCGATTATGCCAAGAATAGACAACAATCAGCAATTTCTAGAGATTAAATCGGAAATATTAAAAGAATCTTTAAGCAAAGTGGTTAACGCGGCTCAAATATCGGAGATAAGACCTGAGATCAGCGGTATTTTGTTTGATTTTCAAACAACTTTGCTAAAATTAGCGGCTACTGACAGTTTTCGTTTGGCTGAGGTTGTCGTTTTAGATAAATATTTTAAATCTAATTTTAAAGAGGGTTTTAAAGTTATCGTACCTCTCAAAACCATACAAGAAGTATCACGAATTTTTGACGACAACCAGTCTTTAAAAATATTTATAGACTCTAATCAAATATTATTTTCTAGCGACAATTTAGAACTA
>JAUYMR010000031.1 GCA_030698695.1 bacterium
GATTAGGTCAGTTGAATGACAAGCAGAAATTAGCATTGTTTAACAAGCTACAAGAAAACTTGATCAATAAGGATATTATGATTTATCTCAAGGATAATGATTTGGAAAATTATTTACAGATTTGGGGATTGGGGGGTGAAATTTATTCAACTATTTTAGATACCAATGTAGATTATTTAGCCGTGGTTAACGCCAATGTCGCTGGCGGCAAAAGCGATGCTTTTATCAAACAGGATATAATTTTGCGAAGTCGCATAGACGAAAGGGGGGCGGTTACAAATGATTTAACAATAAAGCGTGATCATCGGGGTGCCGATGAAGAAGATTGGTGGTATCGCGCTACCAATAAAAACTATCTTCAAGTTTTGACGTCTCGAGATGCCAGTCTGCAATCTATCAGTGGCGGAGTTTATAAGGTGGCGCCGGTTTTCAGTAAAATTGGTTATCAAGCGGACACCGAACTCAAAGCCATAGAAGGTACAGCCATGCTCTTAAAAAACGGCGTCGTAGAAGAGTTTTATCAATTCGGTAAAAAAACCTTTGCTACCTGGTTGGATGTGCCAGTTGGCAAACAAAAACAAATAAATCTTAAATATCAACGCGATAATGTTATTAAGGTGGCCGATGGTGAACGCTACCAATTTGTGTTTGATAAACAATCGGGCGTGGAGAGTGATCTGGAAATTAACATTGAAGCGCCATCAGGATATAAATGGCGAGAAAACAATTCGGATACATTTACTTACAAGACTAGCAGTGTGCCCGGGAGACTTATTTTGGACTTAACTTTAACCAAATAAGGAGTTAAGCTATCACTAGTTTTGCTTCTTTACAAGGAATCACGCGTTTTAATTAGGTGGTTATTAATTTGTTAAACATTCTCACATTCTCAAGAATGTGAGAATGTTATAAGCTGTTTAAAAAACTTTGCAAATCTTCTGGCAGATCGGCGGCGACTTTTAGTCTGCTACCCTGCGGGGTAGTGAACTCTATGGATTCGGCGTGCAGAAATTGGCGGCTTAAACCAGATACTTCTCTGCGTCCATATACTTTATCGCCCACAATTGGATGACCAATAGAAATCAAATGAACCCTGATCTGATGGGTGCGGCCAGTGCGAGGCGTGACTGAAAGTAGGGTATAGGGTCCAACATATTTAACAACACGATAATCGGTAATGGCTGATTTGACCATTTTATGGGATAGAGTACTGCGACGCGTTGAGTCCGGCGCTATGCCTAGCGGCTTATCAATTGTGCCTTGTTTCTTTTGTATATGACCGTGGGCCAACGCCAGATAATTTTTAACTATTTTATGTTCCTGGAATTGTTTTTTGAGATATTCAAATGACGCTTGATTTAGGGCGACGATCATTACACCCGAAGTGTCCTTGTCTAAACGATGGACGATGCCTGGACGCATTTTTGGATCATCGCCGACTTTCCGAACTTTTGGAAATTTTTTTAACAACAAGTCAACGAGGGTGATTTCATGTTGGGTCCGCTCAGCGCCCTCCCTCGTTTTTATGGGATGAACCAATAGTCCGGCTGGCTTGTTGACAACTGACAGATTGACATCTTGATATAAAATCTTTAGTTCGCTATCGGGCATATCACTATTAAAGCCGATAGTTACCTAAAATAAAAGATCCTCCGCTAGGGGGCGGAGAATCCTTTACCTTTAGCCACGACCTCATTTGTGTAGTTTATTGGGGGGGACAACTAATTGAATGTGAGGAATTTCATTAGCGTCCCTACATTCAATGTAACCGCTATGCCGAATGGTTGGTTTCGCGGCGTCGCCTCATCGTCTCTATATATATAAGTAACGCCCTACCGATGTCTCGTAGTACTAGAGATCCTAACCCCAGAACTAATAAGATAGTAATCTGTACAATTGGTCTAGTGTGTAAAAACGCATTGAAAAGATATTGAGCAAACGTCCAAATATCGTTGTTACTTGATTGGCCTGCTGGAACATTTTTTATAACCTGAGCGACAAAAACTTTGCTGGCGAATATTTTAAGGCCAACTATTAAGATCGCGATTTGTAATAGTATTAAGGGCAATATCCTACGAAAAAACCAAACAAAATATATTTTCCAAAGGAGGCGGTTTTTTAAATATGGGCTCATATGTCTGTGCTTAATTTTTGGAATAATCTTTTAGCGCGGAAAAGTCTCATTTTGAGAGTGGCAGTGGTTATTTTTTCCATCTCGCAAATATCTCTATACGATTTGTCTTCTAAATAGTATAACTTCAAAACCCTAGCTAAATGTTCCGGCATTTTTTCTATTACAGCCTTAATGGTCGCTTTGGCGTCGCTAATATCGGCAAAATCTCTACCATCTTCTCCAGATGGCATTTCGTGATGAATTAGGGGATCTAGATATTCTTCTTTGCCTATTTTCTTTTTGAGATCTTGATAGTGAGTAAAAGATGTATTCATCAAAATTTTATAGGCCCAGCTTTTGAAAGCTATGCCCGGCTCCTTTTTAAACTTGTCGCCATATTTATATATTTTTACGAAGGCCTCTTGGACGATATCTTCGGCTTCCTCGGGATTATGAACGACTCCCATAACCTTGCGTAAAAAGGCCGCCTGATATTTATCCACTAAAATAGAAAAATGAGATGGGTCTTTGAGGGAGCGACGAAGAATTTCTTCGTCGGGAATTTCGGGCTCGGTATTTGGATTTTGGTTTTCTATACTTTCCATGAAGTATTATTTGGTGCGCGTTGGAGGACTGCCTGTCGGTAGGCAGGGATCGGACCTCTGACCTTCCGTCAGCTGACGGACGTTCTACCTAAAATTTCAGTTCTTATCCGATCTCTCCCGCGACTCGATTTTAATTGTTTTTCTCTTATAATTGCAAGGCGGCGATTGGGGATGCGCTCTTTATAGATTATACGCCGAACTCCTCTATTGTTAGTAAAATGATTATTCGCTGAGTTGTGTTCGGATAATCTCCTTTCTAGATTATTCGTTTGGCCTATATAAATATTATTGTCGGTGTTGACTATAACATATACTGCATACATAGCGCACTCTGCAAGGATCGAACTTGCGACCTTCCATCAATTGGCGGACGCTCTACCTATCAACTGGTGGGCGTTGGAGGGATCGGACCTCCGACCTTTTCAATGTCAATGAAACGCTCTACCACTGAGCTAAACGCCCACCAGTTGATGCAATATATTGCTCTGAGCTAAGAGTGCATATAATAAATATACCATGCAAAGAACTACTACTTCGACCTTCCGTAAGTTGAAGGATGTTCGGACCCTGCCCGCCTTTGGCGGGACTGAGCTAAACGCGCTTATTTCTAAAAATATCTTAACAGGATTTGGAGCTTGGCGCAACTTGGATTTTTTCTGAAAAAGGAAAGGGTGTTTTTCTTTCGGGGTTGCCGCCGAGTCCGCGAGGCGGAGTGGAGTGCGTATCATTGCACATTTCCGCTCTCTCGCTTGGCGAGAGCACGCGCGTACTCGCGCGTGAGGGCTTTGCCCTGCGGAGCGCGGCGTACTCGCCGCGCGGAGCAG
>JAUYMR010000039.1 GCA_030698695.1 bacterium
CGCCTCGCGATGCTTTGATAGCTCAATCAGTTGATGGTCATGAAGTGGGTAAGTCATTCGGCTATCATCGTGCCATGGATACTATTGGTTCTGTTATGGGTCCGTTGGCGGCGGTTATTCTATTACCGATGTTGGCTAATAATTATCGTCAGCTTTTCTTGATAGCGTTTTTCGCCGGTTTATTGGCAGTGATAACATTCATATTTGTAAAAGATATTAAGACTGAACCAGTGAGAAACAGACCAGCTATCAATATGTTTTCTTTAAAACAATTTAATAGCCCATTTAAACATTATATTTCAGCTGTTTTTATTTTTGGTTTGGGGTTAATGCCAATTTCTTTGATGTTATTAAAATCTCAAGCTACTGCTTTGGGTAGCTTTGGCATACCAGTTGTTTACCTTATCTCCAGTGCCTCATTCATTTTATTTGCCATACCCTTTGGTAAGCTTTCAGACAAAGTAGGGGAGCGCAAAATTTTAGTTGGCGGATTTGTGGTAGCGATTATAGCTTATGCAATATTTGCTTTGACTACGAACGTCATAGGCATGATAGTTGGTTTTATTATTTTTGGCATTTATTCAGCTATGACAGATGGAATTATGAGATCGTTAGCTAGCAAGTTGGTTTCTCGTGATCAATTAGCTACGGGGCAGGGCTTCCTCAATGCCGCTGTCGGCATATCTTCATTATTGGCGGGCATTATTGGTGGGGCCATCTGGACATTTTGGGGGCCAGCGGCTGCGTTTTTCTACGGAATATTAATGATGGCTGTTGGGTTATTGGTTTTTTTGAGTTTGAATGGAGTTAAAAAAGAGTTACAATTAGAATAATATGAAAAAAATTGCAATAAATGGCTTTGGCAGGATTGGTCGGTTATTTTTTAGGCAAGCCTTCGGGATGGGGGATCTTGAGATTGTAGCTATCAATGATTTGGGCGACATAGAAAATCTTGCCTATTTATTAAAATATGATTCAGTTTATAGAACCTATGATAAAGAAATTAGTGTCAAGCGTAATACGGATGGAATTGGTGGAGAGTTGACGGTGGATGGTCATAAGATTTTAATTGTTCAGGAAAAGGACCCAGCCAAACTTCCTTGGAAAGATTTAAAAATTGACGTAGCCGTAGAATCTACTGGAGCTTTTGAGTCTTTTGAGAAAGCATCAGCTCATTTAACTGCTGGCGCCAAAAGAGTGGTCATTACTGCCCCTGCGAAAGATGGTGAGCGTGATGATGCTAAGACGGTGTTGATGGGAGCCAATGAAGATCAATTGAAGGTCTGTAAAGTTACTTCTAACGGATCTTGCACTACCAATGCTACTCATCCGGTAGTTATGGCTTTGAATGAAAAATTAGGCGTTAAAAAAGCGATGTTAGCCACCATTCATGGATATACGGCGACGCAGAATTTAACAGACTCGCCAACTAAGGGCAAGGATTTTCGTCGTGGCCGAGCAGCAGCAGTAAATATTTCACCATCTTCTACTGGCGCAGCTATTTCTGTCACTAAAGTTGTTAAAGAATTAGAGGGTAAGTTTGATGGCTTAGCTTATCGCGTACCAACTATTACCGGTTCTTTGGCTGATATAACTTTTATAGCTAATCGCAAAACATCTGTTGAGGAGGTTAATGATATTTTGATTAAGGCGTCGCAATCGGAAAATTGGAAAGGCATCTTAGCTGTTACTAATGATCAGATTGTTTCATCTGATGTGATTGGTATGTCTTACGCCGCATTAGTAGATTTGCAATATACTAAGGTTGTTGATGGCGATTTTGTTAAGGTTTTGTCTTGGTATGACAACGAGTGGGGATATGTAACTACTTTGATTAAGCACATACTTAAGGCAGCGGAAAATTTGTAATGACTATTTATCTTGCGGCGGATCATGCCGGCCATGAGCTAAAAGAGAAAGTTAAAGAATTTTTAACAGATAGCAATTATCAAGTTGAAGATTGCGGAGCTTTTGATTTTAATAAGGATGATGATTATCCAGATTTCGTTCGCAAGGCCGCTGAAGCCGTAGCGAATGATCCCGAGCATAGCCGAGCTATTCTTTTTGGCGGCGGGGGGCAGGGAGAGGCGATGGTGGCTAATCGTTTCAAAGGCGTTCGCGCGGCGGTGTATTATGGGCCGCGGTCAGCGGTATCGGCAGTTGATGTGAGCGGCAGAAAAAGTGTTGATTCGTTGGAGGGAATTAAATTGGCCCGTGAGCATAATGATGCCAACGCTCTATCTTTGGCGGCAAGATTTTTAACTGAACCCGAAGCCATTGAAGCTGTGAAATTGTGGCTGGAAACACCGTTTTCCGGAGAAGAGAGGCATAAGCGTAGACTTGACAAATTTTAGATATTTTGTTATACTTCTATTATTGATCATTGAAAACTGATCCAAGTCCCAAGGGTTAGTCCTTACTCCAACTTGTGGTTGGGAATAGGGTTCGATTTTAGGGACAACATGAAAGGATGGTCAGCTATGACAAAGGAGATGGTCAGCCTTCCGCGATCGCATGAGCTGATGGCCGTTCTGGCCACTAACGTCAATTGGGGCGAAGTTCCGAACGACGTGTGCCAGGATCTCATCAATGATCCGCAGGGTGCGGGTCGCAAGTTTGCAGCCTTCCTCAAGAATGGTGGCCGGGTCAAGGCCGTGACCATCGACGACATTATTGTTCCCCAAGGCGGCCAGACCTACGACCTGTCCGTCACGGTGGACGAGTCCCGCAACTGGCGGGAAGCGATCAACACTGCCGGTCCCGACACCTCGAGTAACAACAATGTCTGGAGGGTCGGTGATTGGTACCCGACCCAGAACGTCAACGGCACCCAGCAGATCGTTCTGGTCAACTTCGGCAAGATCATGACCAGCCAAGGCGTCCTCGACTGGGCCAAGACGAACCATCTCCGCCCCGCCAGTCCCCGTGTGGTCTTCGCCGTCGGTGAACACCAGCCGAAGCTGGACAAGACGTTGGGAATGAACCCGATGGCGATAGTTTCCCTACAGGACTGTTCCTTCGGGGGCTGTCGGCGGGTCTGCTTCGTCTGGTGGTACGCCTCCTTGCGCAGGGTCGGCCTCGTTTGGCTCGACTACGACTGGGGCGACTGCTGCTGGTTCGCTTTCGTTCGCGAGTAAGGACCCTTGGATACTTGGTTTTGGATCCTTTCTCAATAAACTTCAACCCCACATCAAATTCGTCAGTGTACGGAAATGGTGTGGGGCTTCTTTTTTTTCGAAAAATTTAGTAAGATCTTTGTGGTAGTAGGCTAATATGTCTGCGGTCAAGGCTTCAGACGGCCGAAACCAGAAACTATTCATAGTTTCATAAAAATGAAGATACTCGGTGTCAGGTATTGGAGGATTTAAAATCCCAAATAAGATACAACCCAGAGATCGTTTTACGGCTTCAATGGGTGGTGGCGCGGATGATATTTGACACATTTTCCTTCGGGGGCTATCGGCGAGTCTGCTTCGTCTGGTGGAACGACTCCAAGCGCAAGGTCAACCTCAATTGGCTCGACAACGACTGGAACGACAACTACTGGTTCGCTTTCGTTCGCTATTCTCTTCATTCTCCTGCCATTTTTAATTGGCGGGAGTTTTCTTTTCTGTGGTTCGTAGCCACCCTCCCAACATTCTACCGATTTCGTTTAGTGGTTTCGAAAGGATAATATATTTTTTATTATCCAAAACTTTCAATTCCCAAGTAATTTGTAGAAAAAATTTCAACAAGTCTAATTTACTACTAGCTTTTTGAAGTGTTGGTAGTTTATTATTCTGATTGGTAATTTGAGCTAGAAAGAGTAATTCAATTACATCTAGAAATGAGTTATCGATTTTTGCGCCCAAGGTGTAGCGATTATTTTTTGGAAAATGATTGCGAAGATTATCCCAAAGCTTGTATGTTGAGACTAGTCTTTGGATAATGGGTAAGTTTGTGTGGATGCTTTTATCTGAATTATGAAAATTCAATTGCTTCATAAATTTGAAGATATAATATCGGTTGATAATCTATTATCCGCTTGGCAAGAGTTTATTCGTGGTAAAAGAAATAAATACGACGTTCAAGAGTTTTCCCTATGTCTAATGGATAACATTTTCAATCTCCACGAGGAGTTAGCTCATCATACCTATTGTCACGGTCCATATCAATTCTTTAATATATCTGACCCTAAACCAAGAAATATTCACAAGGCTACCATGCGCGATCGTTTATTGCATCGTGCCATCTATCGTATTTTATACCCCCTTTTTGATAAAACCTTTATGGCTGATTCTTATTCTTGTCGAAAAAATAAGGGGACTCATAAAGCCCTTGACCGATTTAGATATTTTGCCGGTCGAGCGTCTCATAATCATACACGCACCTGTTTTGTGTTGAAATGTGATATCAAGAAGTTCTTTGCCAATATTGACCAGGACATTCTTATAAGAATATTGGGACGGCACATTGGAGATTTTGAAATTTTGGCGCTGATAAAAGAGATTATTTCCAGTTTTCATACGACGAAACTGGGAATTGGTTTGCCGTTGGGAAATCTGACCTCACAGCTTCTGGTAAACATATATATGCACGAGTTTGATGTGTATATGAAGCAGGAGCTACGGGTAAAATATTACCTTCGCTATGCCGATGATTTTGTTATTCTTTCGGATAGCGAGGAATATTTGAAAATTCTGATTAGTCGCATCAAGTTTTTTCTGGAACAGAAACTTCATCTGAATCTTCACGAAAACAAGGTTTATATAAAAACTTATGCTTCGGGCGTGGATTTTCTTGGCTGGATTCACTTCCCGCACTATCGGCAACTAAGAACCAGCACCAAGAGAAAAATACTTCGGAATACCAGATATTTTCCCAGGCCGCAGACCATCAATTCATATCGCGGCTTACTTTCGCACGGTAACGCGCATAAGCTCTATGCTAGAATTAAGGAATGCAGGTAATCCCAGTTATAAATGTTCCCGATTTAGCTACCGCTAAAGATCGCCTAGAAAAAGCGGCGGAGTTTAGTGATTTAATTCATTTGGATATTACTGATGGAGTTTTCACAAATCATCGCAGTTGGGGATCCCCATCTGAATTGTCAAAACTCGTTAACTCGCCAACCCGTGAACTGGATAATATTTTTTTTGAGGTCCATCTAATGGTCAATAATCCCGAAGAAATTATTGAGGATTGGCTTAAAACCAATCTAGTTAAAAGAGTGGTGGTGCACGTGGAAGCTGTTACGGATTATTTATTTATTTTAGAAAAATGCCGCCAATATGGCGCCGAAGCGGTATTAGCCGCTAATCCGGATACTGATATTGATAAATTATTGACCCATCAAAACGACTTTAAGTATTTTCAATTACTAGCCGTAGCGCCGGGTCCGGCTGGTCAAAAATTAGAACTAGATATTGTTGATAAACTTAGACTTTTAAGAAGTAAATTAGTTGATGGTATAATAGAGATAGACGGCGGAGTTAATTTAGAAACCGCTAAATTATTAAAAGAAGCCGGAGCCGATATCCTTGCCTCCGGAACCTATATCTTTGGAAGCCACGATCCTAAAAGGGTCTATGAAGATTTAATAAAAATCTAATGGAAGCATTACACGATCAGAAGTTAAAATTTCTAGAGGAAAAAGCTAACGAGATTCGGCAGAGCATCATTG
>JAUYMR010000016.1 GCA_030698695.1 bacterium
TCCCTTGCCGGCAAAATTATAGAAATTACTTACAGTCAAAAGTTGGACGCCATTTTTACGAGCTTGGTCTAGCACGGCTTTATCCAGCGGATGATTAGATAATTGGCCTAAGCTGGCGGCATATTTCAGTATATCGGCTTGATTGGAACCCACGATGTCCGTTACTATTGGTTCGCCCTTGGTTATGGTGCCAGTTTTATCTAAAACTAAAGCGTTAATTTTACCAGCCAATTCCAAAGCTTCGGCGTCACGGATAATAATGCCCCTCTCGGCCCCCTTGCCAGTACCAACCATAATAGCCGTTGGTGTTGCTAATCCGAGCGCGCAAGGACAGGCGACAACCAATACGGCTACCGCGCTGATGAGAGCAAAGCTTAAAGATGGGCCCCAAATCAACCAAACAATGAAAGTCAATATAGCAGTGCCCAAAACTATCGTCACAAAATAGCCAGTGACTTGATCGGCAAATTTTTGAATTGGCGCCTTAGAGGCTTGGGCCTCCTCAACGATTTTTATAATTTGTGCTAAGAATGTGTCTTTGCCAACTTTGGTTGCGCGAAATTTAAAGGCGCTACTTTTATTTATGGTTGCGCCAACGACAACGTCGCCAGTTATTTTGTCCACTGGTATAGATTCGCCCGTAACCATAGATTCATCAATAGTTGCCACCCCTTCAATGATAATTCCGTCTACCGGTATTTTTTCTCCGGGCTTAACTAAAACAATATCGCCAACTTTAACTTCTTCAACTGGTATATCCATTTCATGGGCGCCGTCGTGTAATACGTGAGCGGTTTTTGCTTGTAGTTTTAATAGTTTTTTAATCGCCGCCGAGGCCGAGCCCTTGGCCTTCGCCTCTAAATATTTACCCAAGACAACCAAAGTGATGACTATGGATGCAACATCAAAATAAACATCTAATCCCTCTAGACGAGGAATGCTCAATATTGAGCTTCTTATTTCCACTACAGTTACGATTGAGCTGAAGACGAAAGCGGCGCCCGTGCCCAATGCCACTAAGGTGTCCATATTGGCAGTGAAATTTCTCAAGCCGAACCAAGCACCGCGCCAGAACTGCCAGCCGATCCAAAACTCAACCGGTAGAGTTAGCGCGAATAGCAAGCCGAATCGTAACGGAGTAGAAAATAAGTCTTTTAGTGCCGGAACGTAATCGGGAAAACTTAAAAACATAATCAACGCCGATAAAACAGCGCCGATAACAAATTTCTTTTTTAGCAGTGTGATTTCAGCCTCCTTTAAAAGTTGATGGTGATCGTGTTCGGCCACTGCTATCAGATTATGTTTGTTGCCGGCATTGTGTTGAGAATGATCCATCAGCGGCTCAACCGATTTCAACAGCTTATAGCCGGTCTTGGCCACAGCTTTGCCAATATCTTCGGCGTTTACGTTATCATCATATTCAACAGTCGCTTTTTCGGTTGCAAAGTTGACCGATGCTGATTTAACTCCGGGTATAGATTTAATTGCTTTTTCAATTGTTAGCGCGCATGAGGCGCAATGCATTCCTTGAATTGGGAACTGTTGATTTTTCATATAATTTTATTTTAACACGAATAAAATCTATTGATTATTGTTTCTATTTTTCAAGGGGGTAAAATTTATCAGTAGACGAGTGATACCGATAGAGTGGTTTATGATGTTTCTGGCTAAAGTCTAAAGAGGTCTCATTTGAGGGATCTGTTAAAGACTGTGGCGAATAACCAAGAAAAGATATAAGAGTAAATCACGACCTGGATCAATCCGATAATAGTTCCGCCGAAAGTGATACCGATATAGGCAAATTGCTCCACGTTGAGTATGTGCATCATCCAACCAACTAATTTAGTGGCCGCGATTGGCCAAATAGCAGTGAAAAGAGCGCACACTAAATATGCCGAACTTATCAATAGCGTAATTTGAGAAGCAAATTTCTTTTTATTAAGTAACATAAATCAAATATTCTATTTATTATTAGCCGACCTTTTATATCGCGCAACCGCCATTATTTTTTATCTTAGATGATTCTATTTGAGTCAAAATTTGTTTATACCCGTTGGCGCTAGAAAAATCCTTACCAAGGATTTGTTTTGCTTTCATATTTTGCCGAACAATATCCCCAGCCTTAACATATTGCCCAATAGAGGCGTATTGATTCTGGAACCATAAAGAATTGACCCGTAGGGCGATTTCATACATTTCTTCTTCGCCGATATTTTGCGCAGCCATAAGTTCTAACAAGCCCAACATGGCCATGCCGTGGTTGCAATCCGGAAAATGCGTTGGATTATCACAACAGGGACGATAAATATTTTTAGACGCGCTCTCTACTAATCTTTGTTGTTGTGGCGTTAAGGCAATTAATTGATGTTTAGAGTAGTGTCCCATAGCATCCTCGTGAGCCAAGGTCCAGCCAGCGGTAGAGGCAAATCTATCCGGACCGCCGTAACGAGGATCGGCCATGGGACCGTTTTCGAGGATGGGATTTTTATTACTCAATCCTAGCGCCCACAGCAAATTTAGAATATAGCTAGCATTTTTAGAATCAATAACTAGATTGCCATTATCTGTGCTTTCAAGCAGGCGCATTTCGTTCGTCGTTAAGCCAGTTCTTGATTCATAAAGAGCAATAAATTGTTCAGAGTCTATTACGCCAGCGTTGACCATTTTCACTCCTAAATCGCCCCATTGAATAGGCAAAGCAATGCTTGTAGGGGTGATCAGCAATGCCAGCTCGCTGTCCCTGTCCCGATTTATGTTTTTGGGACTAGTGGCGTAAATAATAGCTCCAGTGATTATTAGCAATGCTACTACAAAGCTAGTTATGAGAAGTCTTGTGTTATTCATCGCAACAATCAACTAATTTATTGACTATATCTTGGATTGTCCATGGTTTTTCGTCGGTTGTTTTTTTTAAGTTAGATACATCTATTAATTTTAATCTTATAGCCCAAAACATAGAGTATATTTTATAGGCCAAATCAAACATTTCTTGCGCTTCGTTTTTCTTGTTGTCAGATTTAAGCTTGGTGCCGACTTCTATTAAGCGCATAGTCGTAGCCAAGAGATGTTTGGTTATGCACCAAGTTTCGCCCTCGTGTTTATTAATTATGCGCTCCATCAATTTTTTCCGTATTTCGCGCGTTTCTTGAAGTAAATCAAAATAGTCGGCTTTTTTGGTTTTTTCTCCAGTGAAAAATAAATGCTCTTCAAGACTGATTAAATTCATGATGGCCAGACTTAAATCTTCTTCAGTTGATAGGTCAACTGTTTTGGATTTTTTGATTTCCTCAACCTTTTTAATGATGCTGGCAAATTTTTCTTTAATGTCCATATTTTTAGATGATAAATATTATTAGACCTAGAATAATCATGGCTATGCCACCCCACCATCTCATTTTTCTGGTTTCTTTATTTTTCCATGCTTGGACTTTAGCTAATAATTTCTCATGGCTGGCTATCAATAAGATTATTACTAGCGGCAAGACGAAAATGGCGTTATATAATAATAAATAGCCGAAACCCGTGGCATAGGTAGCTTGATCGTGCAACAATCCCAAAGCCATTAAATAGGGCCCGCCGGTACATGGAAATTCGCAGATGCCCACTAAAATACCCAGAATAAAAGCTGTTGGCAATGACGATTTTTCCATAAGCCCCGCCATGCGTTGATGGGCGATTTGCGGTATGCGCAACTTAATAGGGAAAGAGGGAAATAGTTCGTTAACGATATTAATTACCCCCCAGATTATCAACAAAGAAGCGCCGACCTTAGCCATAAAGTGTGGCGTATTGAAGATGTGTAGAGTTTGTAGGATGCCTAGCCCTATCAGAACATAAACCACAAAGATGCCGGCTATATAGGCGCTACCAATGCCAATAATTTTAGATCGGATTTTGCCAATAGTGAACAGAAAGGCGATGGTCAAGATGAGGATAGAGAAGGCGCAAGGATTTATGCTATCAATAATTGCCGCCGCCGCCAGCAGTGGCAGTAACCAAGCGCCCCCGTTACTTAATTGCCAAAGCCAGTTTGTGCCAGCATTAGTCCAGCGAAGAAGAATAAAAGTTGCGGCTATCAATATCAAGACAGAGATTAATAGCGCCAATTTTAATTTAGATTTATTTTTCATATTTATGGAGTAACTGTGGCGGTAAAACTCAGTTCTAGCACAGTGGGACCATTTTCTATGTAGACCGTTCTATTAATGCGTCCTATACCAGCGGGTCCATGAGCCGCGGGATCAAATATTACCTCTATATCAGCTTCTTCGCTGGGCGTTAACGTTTTATTCAATCTAGGCATAAATCCGTGACCGGGCATAGTGTACGGCCCGTATTTATTGCCAGCCAGCATTATAGTTGCCGTTGTGCACATACAAGAAGTATAAATTTTATCAATGGTAATTAGTTGATCGGTTGTATTCTTTATTTTGAATACATGAGATACATCGCCAGCCGACATAGAAATATTGCCAAAATCAAAACTTGATTCTATGGAGGCTAATAGACTTGGTTGATTGTTTGAGGATGAAGCTGAGTTATTGTTTTTTTGCTGGACTTGGCCTAGCCAGAAGAGTCCGCCTAAAACGATTAAGACAAGGCCGATAATTATTTTTTTATTCATATATTAAGTTAATGAATTTTAATCTTTAGAACTAAAGCAAAATTCCCCGAATAGGGGATAAGAGGTTGGCGCGCGAATTGAGACTATCTAATGACAATCTACAATCGACGCCTTAAATTGTATTTGGGCTGTTTTCGTGAATGGCTAACCAGTGAGTATTTTGAGTTGAAAGAATTGGCGATGTGAGTCGTATTTTGGCAATCCTCTTGTTTGTGATTGTTCCTATGACGGGTAAGGTGCCATAAAGACTGATGATTGCCATGGCCGACAGTAAAATGAATAAAAACCCGGCCAGACCGATGTTGGCTCCAGATATCTTTTGTAGAGCCGCTATGTGGTAGGAAACAAAACTTAGTATGTCGCCGGAACAATGACCCGCTAGCATAATTGCCGTAAAACACGTTGACGCATTAGTTTCGTGATCGGGCATGTTAATAAAACCAAGCGTAGCAACGCTAGCAGATGTAAGTATCAAGATGGTAGCCAATAATTTCATAATTAATTCTATTGTAACAGTAATGATATTTATATTCAAATCAGTCCAATCTCATCCTTTTTTTATAATCTTTGAATCCTAGGCTGCGCCAAAACTCAATAGCTGGCCTATTGCGCTCATCCACGTCCAGCTCAATATGTCTGATTTTATTATTGGCAAACCAATTTAGGGCTTCTTGAAATAATTGTTTAGCCGCGCCAGATCGTCTTTTGTCCGGTTCAACAAAAATATCGTATATTAAACCAATTTTATCAGTCGCCATATAAAGCGGCGCGTCTTCAATGCCGGCTCTAAGATAGCCGATTGTTTGTTTATTATTTTTAGCCAACCAAATTTTGATATTTTTATCATTTAGCCAAGCTGAGAGAACGCTTTCTAATTCAATGTAGTCCTTAGCCGGCTTATAATAATTGTCTAAGCCGTGATGATAATCAATCATTTTTTTAGTCAATGATGTCAATTCGTTAATATTTTTTTGAGTGGCTATATCAACAATGGTCATAACATTCATTAAGACATGGACTAAGATAATAAAAAAGCCCGGTTAAAGCGATTTTTAGATTAATTGATTTTTTTGCCGTTTTCATAGACCGCCATTTGTCTTTTGTGTAATTCTTTGAAGAACGGTTCTTCGGGCACGATACCCTCGGGAGCGAAGCTACCTCGTTTATTAATGCGTCCATTTTTGATCATCTGGGCCATAATTGATGCCGGCATACCGGTGTCTATATTACAGCCAGCCGGTTCCCAACCTTTGAGTGTGGGCACCAAACACTCCATTAGAATTTTCTTTTTGCGACGCGCTCTATGGCCACTTATTTCTACCCATAGATTCTCCCATTCTTTATAGCCCCTAGGTATTTTCAAACGTTTTAACATTTGCACCAAAAATTCGTCCGCCCTTATTGATTTGCCCTCAAATTTAATTGGTTTCTTATCGAAAAAAGTTAAGTCAGTCAATATTTTCAGTACTTTAGTTGAATGATCTGGAAAGCCAGCCCAGAAATATATATTTTTACAGCCCTTATTTTTATAGTAATGATAAAAAGTATAAGTTTCGGCATGATCGGCTAAAAATATTTTTTGATCGCCGATAGATTTAAAATAGCGAGTTGTTGTGCTAGTCAGCGGCATTTTCTTGCGCCATCTTTTGTTCATAATATAGGGCGCGGGAGCATTGAATTCCTCTAATATGCTTTCTATAGAAAAGGGGACCACAAATTTTTTGATATTAGAATCCCAAGCAAAGCCAGCTTCTATTGTATTGATAGAATCGAGCTTACGCGCCGCATGGCGCAACATTACATTACCGATACCTGGCACTGAACCGCATCCGGTGATAGCTGTCTTATCAATTTCTTTAAACGCCGAATAAACAGCCGGCGATAATTGTTCTTTGGTAACATCAACATGAGATCCTAGATCAAGACAATTAGTTCTGGTATGAAGGCAGGCATTATAAACATTCATATTCCAATCACCCTCAGCGCAATTAATAACAACGTCGGCGCCAGATTTTTGAATTACACTAATAGTACGATCTATATCTCGTAAATCAACAAAAGTAAAAGTAGCTTTTTTGTGATGATGTTTAAAAATGTCATCCAGAGTTGTTTTGTATAAATCGGACAAAAAAACGGTATAGCCATTTTCTAAAAGATCGCGCGCGACAATTTTGCCCTGTATTCCATCAGCTCCAAAAATCAAAAAATCATATTTCATAAATTTTATGATAAAACTATTTTTAATTCACAACAACCCTTTAAGATTTATTTTCTAATTCTAGGCAAACGGAATTGATGCAGTATCTTTTGCCGCCCCTTTCTTTCGGGCCATCATCAAAAACGTGACCTAGGTGGGCGCCGCATTTTTTACAAATCACTTCAGTGCGCCTCGTGCCGCTGCTAAGATCCTCTTTTAATGCAATATTTTCTAAATTTTTCGGTTCGGTAAAACTGGGCCAGCCGGTATCCGAATCAAATTTAGTATCTGAAGAAAATAATTCATTGCCGCAGATAGCGCATTTATACATTCCCTTAGAGTGTTCATTCCAATATTTGCCGGTAAACGGTTTTTCGGTGCCCCCTTCTTTAGCTACGCGCTTTAGTTCGGGAGATAATTCTTCGTTTTTTTTCATAAATTAATTTATAATATTCTTACATTCTCAAGAATGTTAGAATGTTTTTATGAATGCAATAAATTTTTTACCGTAGGGCGAAAGAGAATGAGAGACTTCACGACCCTGATATTTTTTATTTAACAGACCGGCCTGGACGAGGCGGCGCGTGTGTTCAGAGATTGTTTTCATATTGCAATCAAGTATCTTGGCTAGCCGCTCTAAAGTCATACCATCATTTTTGTTAATAACATTAATAATTTCCAGTCGTCTATGATTGGCCGCGCCCTTAAAATACCGCTCTAATTGTTTTGCTGTTTTCATATCTCGGAGCATATCACAATACTCCAACATTCTCAAGAATGTTGGAGTATTTATTGGTGGTTTTTGTCGTGTGATTTTAATAAATTAGCAAATTCTTTTTGCAATTTCTCTAGTTTGGGATTTATTACCACTTGGCAATAGGGTTGTTCAGGATTTCGGCGATAAAAATCTTGGTGATAATCTTCGGCTGGATAAAATTTTGTCAGTGGTTTTATTTCGGTTATGATCGGCTGACCTTCGGGCGTAGACTTATTAAGTTTTTCAATAAACTTCTCCGCAGATAATTTTTGCGAGTCGTTAGTATAGAGGATCAGTGAGCGATATTGTGGTCCGATGTCGCTGCCTTGGCGATTGGGAGTTGTTGGATCATGAGAGGCGAAGAAAACTGTTAGGAGATCGTCGTATGGTATTTGATCAGGATTAAAGTCAATTTGGATAACCTCAACATGATCTGATTCGCCGTTATGAATTTTGTTATAGGTTGGATTTTCGGTTTTGCCGCCGGCGTAGCCAGACATAACCGATCGTACGCCAGCAAGATTTTCAAATATAGCTTCAGTGCACCAAAAACATCCGCCACCGAAAATCGCAATTTCATTTTTTAGAGCCATATATACATAATAACAAAAGATTGTTGATCTGAGCCATTGTTGTTAAAATTAAACCATGCTTAAGATAAACGGCAATGATATATTGCGCAATGGTCAAAAAGTTGGTTGGGTTGAGGATGATGATGTTTACAGCTATAATGGCAAGAAACTTGGTTATTTTTCTGATAACGACGTTTATTCTGCCGATGGACGAAAGATCGCCTATACCAACGGCAATTATCTTTATGCCTCTGGCGGCGCGGATAGTAGGGTATCTTTAAACAAAGTTAATACAAGCGTTGTTGGTGGCGTATTGCCATTAATCGGTAAGTGCGCGGTTTATGTACTGATAGGCGCCTAGTCGTGCCATCTGTCATTCGTATCTAAGAGCTTCAATGGGGCTCTTTTTGGATGCTTGGTGAGCGGGATAAAGTCCGAACACCAAACCTACTAGAGCGGATGCGGCGAAACCCAAGATGGCCGATCCTATGGGGAAAACAAACTTCCAATCTAAGCCAGTAAAAAATTGAACTGCCAATCCCATTAAAAAAGCAAAAACGCCACCTAAAACTATGCCGATCACTCCGCCGACAGAGGTCAGTAAAATAGCCTCCCATAAAAATTGATTCATAACATCTTTCGTAGTAGCTCCCACGGTTTTGCGTAAGCCGATCTCTCGAGTTCTTTCGGTAACAGAAACTAACATAATATTCATAACACCAACACCACCCACTACTAATGCTATAGCTACTACCGATGCCAAGAATATAGTCAAAGCTCCGATAATGGTTTTAACTTGATCAACTACGCCTTGTTGAGTAACGACAAAAAAGTCATCCTTTTCTGGATCGGTAATGCTGTGTGCATCGCGTAAAGTGTTTTCTATATCTTGAACTGAGCGAGCTACCACATCAGGTCCACTTACTTTTATGATAATCTCATGGAAATAATTGATGCCTAAAATATATGTTTGCGCGGTGGTGTGGGGGATAATAACAACCTCATCAACATTAAAGAAAGCCGTTTGGCCCTTATCGGCGAACACGCCCACAACTCGGAATTTTCTATCTTTTATTCTTATTGATTCACCAACAGCATCAGCATCTCCAAAAAGCTCTTTTTTAACTTTAGATCCTATAACGGCAACGCTAGCTCTTTGGCGAGTGTCCAGATCATTAAACAAAGCGCCTTTGTTGATTTTTATACCGAAGGCTTGAGACATAAATTCGGCTGATCCGCCAAAAATGGTTGGCTTAAAAGTTTCACCTTCGTAGGATGCGCTGCCAGGTACAAAAACTGCTGGCATTATATCAATGACGTCAGGAACATTGCTTGGGCGAGATAATAATTCTGCGTCCCGATCTTTTAATGAATCTGAAAAAAGAGTTTCAGCAATATCAGTTGGTCCCTTAGGCTCTCGTCCGGGTCTGACTACAATAGTTTCAGATCCCAAACCGCTTATTTCGCCTAATATCAAATTTTCGGCACCGCTACCCATGGAAGCCATGACTATAATGGCAGCGATTCCAATCACTATTCCCAAAATAGTTAATATTGATCTGGATCTGTTGCGTTGCAATCCTAGACGGGCAATTTTTATATTATCGATTAGTTTCATTTATTTCATAAACTCATGATCAACATTGCGTTTATCTACTTTTATGTCGTCCTCAATTTTGCCATCATATAAACGGATCAGTCGCTGAGCATAATGGGCGGTATATGTTTCATGAGTAACTAAAACGATAGTATGACCCTTCTCATTAAGCTTATTTATAATATCCATTATCTGCCCACCAGATTTAGAATCCAAATTACCCGTTGGTTCGTCGGCGAATATGATGGATGGATTATTGACTAGGGCGCGAGCAATGGCCACTCTTTGGCGCTCACCTCCCGATAATTGAGATGCAGTGTGATCTATTCTTTCTTTAAGGCCCACTGCTTCAGCGGCTTTTTGGGCTAGAGTCATGCGTTCATTTTCGGGCACGTGGCTATATAATAGTGGTAGCTTTATATTTTCTAAAACGCTCGCGCGCGGCAATAGATTGAACATTTGGAAAACAAAACCCAGGCGTTCATTTCTAATATGAGCCAATTCATCATCAGAATATTCATTGATGCTCTTACCTTCAAAAGTGTATTTGCCATCAGTTGGTCGGTCCAAAAGACCCATAATATGAAGCAGGGTTGATTTGCCAGAGCCAGACGGCCCCATAATGGCCACAAATTCTCCCGGGTATATTTTTAAAGAGGCGCATCTTAATGCTGTTGTCTTGGTGCCGTCTACATCGTATACCTTAGATATGTTCTGAGCCTCAAGAATGGGCTTTTCCATTATTATTCAATAAAAGTAATAACTGTATCGCCCTCATTAACGCCGCTAATTATTTCTATTAAACCATCTTTACCAGTTACGCCAACTTCAACTTTTGTTTCTGTGACTTGATCATTTTTAATTAAGCGCACTATCTTATCACCATTTTTAGTAATTACTGCTCGTCGTGGAATGGCTATGACGTTTTCTTTATAATTGGTAGTAATATCCACATTAGCTGTCATGCCCGAGCGTACGCGGTCATCGTCTTTAGAGAATTGCAGAGTTGTTTTATATGTAGACACTCCTTCAATCACCGATTCAGCTGGGTTTATAGATGTAACTATCAGGTCAAAAATTAAATCGGAGCCATACGCGTCAAGGGTTGCCGTCGCTTCATTGCCGACTTTAACTTTAGCTATATCGGCTTCGGGTATATTGGCATCAACCTCAAGTTTATTAGCGGATATTACGGAGATTATAGTTGAATTGGCGGCGGCGATTTCGCCCATTTTAGCGTTTTGAACAGTCACAACTCCATTGATGGGCGAGCGAATTAGAGTTTTGTTAATTTGCGCTCTGATGTTGTCGGCGCGAGCCTGACTTTGCTCAACGCTCGCTTCTTGAAAGATTATTTTTTCGTTTATGGTGCCGGCTTGCTGTAATGACAATTCTCTGTTTTGAATGGTGAGATTCGCCTCAGCGGCCGAAACATTATTAATGGCCGTATTAACATTCGCTCTAGCGGTAGAGATGTTGTTACGATAGCCATCAAGCGTAGTCTGAGAAGTTTGAGCGCTGGGATTGCTTGAGTTTATAACTAACGATGCTTTAACTAAAAAATCTTTGACAATATTAAGATTATTTTTGGTATCAGCTACGTATTGATCAAATTGACTGTCAACGGAGAGGTTGTTCAGAAGGGCGCCCCAGTCCATTAATATCAACTCCATCGCATAACGATCTTTCTCAAAGTCTGATTTTAGCTGGCTATCATTGATAGTTAAATTAACGATAGGATTATTACTTCGTGGATTGCTAATAAATTGATCGGCTTTATTTCTGATGGCATCATCGGATTTTGTATAAGCGTCTTGTAGGGCATCAACCAAAGTTTGTTTGGCATCTAAGACTTTGGCTTGTTGTATTTGGATTTCTTCTTCTCGCGTACCTTGTTTAAGTTCGTTTAGTTTGGCCATTTGCGATTTTATATCGGCTTCAGCTTCGTTTAATTGCGCTTTAAGATCGGCATTTTCCAATTGAACCAGAATTTGACCAGCGTACACCATATCGCTGACATCAGCGGCAACCCAGGCTACGCGGCCGCTTTTTTCAAATGCCAAATCAACGCTTTCGGCTGGCACCACCTTGCCGGTTACATTAACTTCTTCTGTGATATTGCCGAAATCAGCCACGATAACTTCGGGCTGTTGTGATTTTTCGCCCAGAGACGCAAGTATGACGATCCCGATCAAAATTATCAGAATTATTATCCCTAGGGGTTTCGTTAAAAAGCCAAACATAAAACCTATTTCTTGCTTATTTTTTGCCACAACCAAACTCCCAAAAGAACAGCGTCAATTATTAACACCGCCCAAGTGATGATGGCCAATAGACCGAATCCCGCCATATGTGAGCCGTACCAAAATTCGTAGTTCATTGTGTAATTATTATACAACTAATAAATGATAATGACTATATGATATAGAAATTTTATTTTTGTAACTCGGCTTTACCGAACGGAACAGAGAACGCCCGACACCAAACCCATATTTCGTCAAAATCCTCTATATTAATATTCTCTGGCACTTCATAATTTTGCGCGCCGATATTGCCCTTAAGTTCTCCCAGATTGGCATGGGGAGAATAGTCGCCATTTTTGCCGAAATGAACAAACAAATCTGGACCATTCGTCACTTTAAAATCATCTTCAAATCTGATATAAATCTTTTTATCAATTTGCAACAATTTAACCGTACCCTCGGCATTATGAAAATCTAATCCGATAAATTTTCCCTGAGATATTATTTGAGCTTCTTCAGTCGGCGCGATATCGGTCAATGGTTCGCTAATTTCTTTATTTATAAAAAGAGGCGATATCAGCCAATAAGCGATAATCAAACCGATTAGTATTGTAGCGCTTATAACAATCTTTTTATTCATAATTATAAGTATATCATTTTTGTCGTGGCTAAATAAAACCCCCATTTTTGATGAGGGTTCTTTGGTAGTGTCATTTATGAGGAGTTTCGCTGACTTGATAAATAACGCCGCGCTCTTTCAAGTCATTCATAATAATTTTAAAGCAGTCTTGATATGCGCCAACTTTTTCTGGCGGAGAAATGCCAGCAGATTTGAATTTGCCACTCAAAATCAAATTCGCTACCGCGGTGGCGACAAAGCCGGTAGTGCGGGCCATAGAGCTCAAACCGGTTTCGGAGTCATATCTATCAAAAAGATTATAAATTATTTCCCTGCCGGTTCTCTCAACGATAACTATCCGCATTACGGTGAATTCGTCTTCGCTCGGAGACGATTTCCAGTCATTTAGGAGCAGGCGAGAAGTAACATCAATGGGCCTAACTTTTTTATTACCGATTGTAATCGCGTTCTCTCCAAAAAATCCCAATGTTTTAAATATTTTAATCAATCCTATATGTCCCGGATAGCGCAGAGTCCGTTCTCTCATATTGGGTATTTTCATGGCAAGCAACGATCTCAGCCCGTCGGTAAGAAATGCTTCTAATGTGCCGATTTTGTCAAAATCAATAAATTCCGCGTCGGACATAGCCGGCGCCTCTATCAATTTCCCATCTTTGATATAGCGCGCTGGACGCAGATATTCTTCTATGACATCTATGGGAGAAAATGGAGCTTTATATTGAAACGGCCAATATCTGGTAGTTGGGAGGCCGCCGACAAGACACTCAAATGATTCTATCTCGGCTTTAGCATTGTGATATCCTAAAATAATATTGCTCATTCCTGGAGCCACGCCGCAATCGGTTACGGCGATCACCCCTTTTTGCTTGGCCAAACCGTTTAAAAGACGGCAGTCTTCTTTAAAAAAAGAAATATCAACGACGTTTTTGCCAGCTTGGATAATGGTCTTTAGTGTTTCATATCCCATAAAACCAGGGACGGCCAGTATGACCAAGTCAACATCGGCTATATTATTTCTTACTATTTCTGCGTTGGATAGATCGGCTTCAATGGTCGCGGCGCAATCAGCAACCCCCGTTAAGGCGGATTTATCTTTATCAATCGCCACTACATCATAACATCGTCTTTTCATGTCTAACGCGATAGCTTTGCCGACAAGTCCTACGCCTAATACAGCCACCTTTTTCATGACAATCTCCTTGTAATGAGGTTTTAAAGTTCTAGCTGGAGATTAGCAAAATATTGAAAATTCGTCCATTTTGACAATTGTGGCGCGAAGTTCTAATGTTTAATTAGCGCTATTGAAAATTTTGTTCGCATCCTCAGAGGAGGCGGCTATGGTGAAAGAAATCTGGCCGGATGATTTTTGTTGTCCAAAGTGTGGCAAGACCGATATAATAAATTGGGGCGTGAGTGCTAGGATATATTCTATGAGGCGTTTAGATGTCCCATATTTTATATGTGGAGATTGTCGTTTGTGCGGTTATAATAAGAATTTGATTGGACAGACTATTCGCAGGTGGGGCGAATATGGTAGTCGTGGTTGGGGATTTACTTACAAAAAGATTTATAATGATTCAATAAAATGGTTGGAGGAAATATTGGGTTATTATACAAAACGCGCGAGTTATAAGCTCATTGCTAGATTTAAACAAAACAAAAAACCCGATTAATACCGGGTTTTATTTTTTTTGCTATAACCTATTCTGTAGTTTTGCCGCCAAAATAGTCCCCTTCGTCAGCTAAAGCATCAGCTTTAGTGATATGTACCACTCCGTCTTTGTGTTCAGGAGGGGAGTATATAGTATAGAGCTTTAGATCGGCATCGGTTGATGTGTTAATAACGTTATGTTCAACTCCGGCTGGCACAACAATAGCAGAACCATCAGTTATTGGACTTTCAGCCCCATTGAGTATTGTCAATCCTGATCCGGCCTCGCATCTTATAAATTGATCTAAATTGTGAACTTCAGCGCCGATATCCTCACCGGGCTTGAGGCTCATTAAAACTAATTGACTATTTTTAGCTGTATAAATGACTTTGCGGAAATTAGTATTTTCCAGAGTCAATCTTTCTATATTTTCTATATAGCCCCTCATAGTTAAAGTATATCATATAAAAAAGATGGGAATTGTTTAAATATCAATAATTTAAACATGTTATGATTATAATATGATAGAAAGGTCGTTTAATTGAGTTGAAATATTATGAAAAAATTAAGTTCAGTTGACTGGATAGCTTTAATTTTGGTCATCGTTGGCGGCTTGAATTGGGGTCTAGTCGGCTTTTTCGGTTGGAATTTAGTTGATGCTATCTTTGGAATGGATTCCACCTTGGGAATGATTGTCTATGATTTAGTCGGTCTAAGCGCTCTCTATCTTTTGGTCGTTTCCGGCAGTTTGTCCAGAAAGGGCATGGCTACGCAACAGAGCTCAATGTAATTCGGGATGGTTTTTATAAAAAAATCGCTACGGCCGACACCGAAGCGATTTTTTTATGGTTCATTGTGTTTTCTGGGACATATCGATTAGTAGAAGTGAGTCGCATTTTTTGAGTGCGCCAGCTATTTATTTTAACAACTTTGTAATAAAATAGTTATGATGAACAATTTAGAAAAATCATTACCAGAAAATGAGTCAGCGAAAGAAAGATTAATCAATTTGGACGAATTAGCTAAAAAAATGGAATCAGACTCTTTCCGAAAATCAGAAGTTCTTGGAGCTTTTGTAAATTTGGTTGAGTCATTAAAAGAAAAATTACCCAGCTATGACACGATAATAAGCGATGAGGCCAGTGGTAGGGTGGTATCGTTGGCGTTGCGTTCAGTGATCAACGAAGCTAGAAATAGGGAGCACAACGAAGACGCTAAAATTTATTTTTTGGCGTTAAGCCGCCATTACGAACTTGATGAGCCGGCCAGGGAGTTTATAAGAAGCAGGATTGCCGATATTAACAAGGTATTAGTTGTTACCGAATTTATAGAAAGCGGCAGAAGTATGAACCAGTTTGCCAAATTTTTAGATTCATTAGAAATAGATTTTGACATCGCCGCTTTAAGCATAATTGGAGAAAGGGATAGTTATCCCGATGCCGTACGCTCTAAGATATTCTTTGGCAAAGAGGGTAGCGCGATTGGAAACGAATTTTATGAGAACCCACAAGTTTCGGGAGTGGTTAAGGACTTCGTCAAATTGCCGCACCCGTCTGTCTATAAAGATATTGATCAAGAGAATATTTCCAAAGTGCGCCGCGATGTTGATAGATTAGCCGATGAACTGAAGAAAGTTATTTAAAAATCCGGCTGAGAGCCGGATTTTTGCCAGTTGAATATCTATTTTGTCCAGTTGATCATCAATAGGTTGAAATCCAAGATGTCTACTTTATTATCTTTGTTGAAATCAGCGATGTTGATTAAGTTGGGATCGGTATTAATATTGCCCCAGTTGATCATTAAAAGATTAAAATCCAGAACATCAACTTTGCTATCTTTATTGGCGTCTCCTATCTGATAGGTCGTAACGATACCACCGCCGCCACCGCCACCACCACCGCCACCACCACCACCGCCGCCATCGTCATCGTCATCATCCTCGTCATCGCGGATACTTTCCGGTCGCCAATCAGTGGTTATCTTGTAATCAGTCGCAGAACAAGAGTCAGTTGTAGCGCAATTAAAAATAATCCAACCAATATTTTCTCCCCAAGCGCTACCCGAAAATACTCCTGAAGAATTAATAATTACGCCGCCATCGGCGGGATTAAAATCTACCCAACCAATATTTTCACCCCACGCGTGACCGGAAAGATTGCCTTCGGTGTCGTTAGTTATTTTATAATCAACATCATCGCAGGAATTTGTATTTGAACAGTTTAATGACAACCAGCCGATATTCTCTCCCCAAGCATAGCCGGTTAAAGCGGAATCCGTAATAGTTATATCCCCATCGGTGGAACCGAAATCTATCCAACCCATATTCTCTGACCAAGCATATTTATTAGTTGAATCAATGGAGCCTATTTCTTGCGCGTAAGTAAAATGTGTAAATAGTAACGCAAACACAACAAGCGGTATAATTCTTGCAAAATATCGTCTGTATTTAATACAGAATGTCATAAGAATAATTATCTAACACAGATTATGTATGAATGATTTGTATCGTCACTCGGCGTGTTTTTAAAGCGAGGCCTGGTGTATCCATGAGATAGATGAACTTGCCAGGCGTAGTCAGTATTCCAAGACACCGTAGTGGCCGACCACATTGATCCCATCCAAACACTAATATCAGCTATATTAGCAAAAGATCCATTGATATAGGCCTGCATGAGTTGTTTTTGATGGGGTAGGCGCCAACCGGTTTCGCCGTGAGTTCCACTAGCGCAAAGCTCGGAAGAAGTAAGGCCACCATTATTTCCATGTGTATTATCCCAGCTATATCTTGTGAGATCTTCTTTTAGAGAGCCCTGTGAAAAATCAGCGCAACCAATTCCGCTACAGCCCCGGCTCCAAATAAGTCCGGTA
>JAUYMR010000020.1 GCA_030698695.1 bacterium
TTTGTAAGAAGAAATCAAAGAATGGGTACCAATGATAATTTTTATTTCCCCCCCTTCTATTTCTTTGAATAAATCAGATTTTTGCCGCTTGCTTTCCAGATTGTCTCCATAAAAAGATCTAGCTTCGCTACTAGTTAATAAGCAAATACCGATTTGCATATTGCCGAAAATTTTAGTCAGGGTTTTATAGTGCTGTCGCGCTAAAACTTCAGTCGGCGCCATAAAGGCGGTTTGTTTTTTATTTTGAGCGGCCACAATTCCAGCGATAGCGACAATGACCGTTTTGCCGGACCCGACATCGCCCTGTAATAAGCGGTTCATCGGCAATGGTTTAGCTAAGTCGGTAAGTATTTCATCTAGACTGCGTTGTTGCGAATTAGTCAATTCAAAAGGCAGGGACCGAATTATGTCTCGCAAATCCTCATCGCTAATAGTTAGCGGCGGGGCCTTTTCTTTGGCGAGTTGCAAACGCAATTTTAGATTATTTAATTGCAACAAAAACAGGTCTTCAAAGGCGAAGCGTTTACGGGCGCGCTCAGCTTCTTCCAGAGTAAAAGGAAAATGAATACGTTTGAGCGCCGTATTGATGTTTGGCAAACTTTCTTTCTCCAGAACATCATTGGGAACGAAATCAGTCAGGGGCTCTAAATTATTTAGAATCGGTTTAACTAAAAATCTAATACCCTTGGAAGTCAGACTGCGTGTTTCCGGATAAATTGGTATTAGGCCGGCTGTGTGTTTGGTTTCGGTGTTGATGCCACGAACGACTTCATAGGCTGGATTTGATAAATAAATTTCTTCATCAGATGCGGTTACTTTGCCTGCAAAATTAGCCTCAATCCCATTTTTTAAAACCTGAGCCACATAGGGCTGATTAAACCAGATGGCTTTAATGCCGCCAGTTTCATCAACTAAAATAGCCTCTACTATCAACATATGCTTGCGCCAGGTGCGGCGCACAGATATTTTTTGCACCGTGGCTCTAATGGTTGCCGATTGATTGATTTGCAAATCCTCTATCTTAACTATCTTAGAAAAATCTTCGTAACGAAAAGGAAAATGCCAGAGTAAATCTCGGACCGTCTTTATTTGTAACTTAGCCAATTTCCCCAAAAATTTTTGGCCAATGCCTGATATTTTGGCTAGTTCGGTATCTAGCTTGAACATAATAGTGTTAAGTTCTAATTTTCTGTATATATTATACCATGGATAAGAAAAAAGAAAGGGTGATGATAAAAGATACTAAGTGATTGAGCCCATTAGTCATTAAGACAACTTGAAGATGATTTAATTGATTATAAAAAATTACGAAATTATTGGATTATTATTTGGCCAGCTATTAAATATTCTTAACAAAAAAGCCCCCCAGCCACCGATGTGGTTGGGGGGTACTACAAAAAATCGTGCGAGAAAGACGGTTTTGCGCTAGAGAAAATCGCGATTTTTCTTCATGTGGTCCTCGGAGGCGGTTGGTGAGACGAGGTGAGGCGACACAGCACGACACGATCTAGCCATAGGGCAGCCTGCCCATATTCACCTCCTTTCTTGGCTCCAGTGGCGGTGTTGATTAACGCCCTCTCTGAGTTTTGAGGATATTCAGAGGGTCCCCGTCGGCGTTGGTGGCAGGGGGGCGGGGGATGTCTGTTTCCGGTGCGGGGCACCGGATAACATGGGTCGGCGGACGACCCATGTTATCCAACTGCCGCGGGTCCAGAGTGATCGGCCTGTCCGGCCGTCCCTCCAGACGCGTCCTCACACGGCGTCCCTTGAGTTCATCTCGGAAGAGTTCGTCTTCCGAGACCCCATCGGCTCCTCCCATATGCCGACGCTTGTAAGCGTCGGCCCAATTTTTTGCCATGACCTACTTCTCCGAAAAGAAGATAAAAAAGAAGAGAAAAACTCCGTTACCGTTACAAAACCTCTCCAGGTTTTCCTGCTTATCCCCCTTTCTTTAATAGATTTTTAATGTTCTTGTTGTCAATTATAGCATATCTACAAAATCTGTCAAGTGCCACCTATCGTGCGATCAATTAGGATGGAGATATGTAAGGAAGTATAACAGAATGTTATTTTTTGTCAATAGTAGCTAGACCATTAAGCAGGTACGTCGTTTATTAAAAAAATACCCCCGGTTTTTAGGCCGAGGGTAGGTGCGTTAGGTTGTGTGGCGATCTCTATCGTCAGAAATCGTGAGGAATGGGCACGTTTGCCTCCTTTTTGCTTGGAAATTACCACCAGTTGCGTTCATATCTCCCATACTGGAAGATGATGACCGCGGAAATCGCCAGACCAGTCACGTCTGGCGGAATCGTCCAGTAAGCGCCGGAAACTGCGAAGTACATAATCCTGACAACGAAAGTTCCAATTCCAAGCCCAACGAATACGATGCTGATGCCGCATCGCTTCTCGCGGTACTGCTTCAGCGCTTGGGATGACATCCCGATTACAAAGGTAGCCACCCCCATTGCCATAGCGAGGACACCAAGAATCGTTTCCATCCCAACCTCCTATTATTTCAAAGAGCACTCCTAAAACCTGTTATTTCTTCTATGATATCATATAACATATCTCTTGTCAAGTGTTGATAATCTAATAGATAATCGTTGTGATATTAAATCGTGACTGAAAATCTAGGATGAAAAGATTGTGACAGTCTCATAGATTAACTCAAGGCAAGCGCTTTACACAATCTTTTACTCTTGCACTGACTTTACTATACATAGCCCAGATCAACTCTTTACACTATACCAGCATATGCTGGTATAGTGTAAACAATTTTAGTTAGATGGATTTAGATGGATTTTGATCATCGGATAAGAAAACAAGTGTTTGCCGGCAAACACTTGTTTTCTCGCTTACTAAATCTCATACGCCGATCCTTGCTTGATGACAGATGGAGCCATATCCTGTTTAAATATTTTCATAGTGGGTAATTAGCGGCCGTTCACCGCTACTAAAAAGTGTTATAGCTATTAAATCTATTCGCCATCCTTTGTCGTCGTCAAATAATTCTGAATGTTTGCCGGCAAACATCACGGCAATTTTTTGGAGTTTTTTAAGCTTGGCCTTGGTTAGATTGTCCTCCGGTGAGATAGTAGCATTGTTTATGTCGGCAGTAGAATATAATTTTATAGTTTTAACTTCAACGAAAACTAGAGTTTTATCTTTGCTTTTAGCTATAACGTCTAATTCGCCATAGGTTTTTCTAAAATTTCTAGCCAGAATCTTATAGTTCTTATCAATTAAGTATTCGCAGGATAAATCCTCCCCCAATTTACCTGTATTATATGTATTTGTCATAAAACTTGATGTTTCACGTGAAACATATAGCATACCCCTAACTTATTGCAATTGGCAATGTTTCACGTTTTACAACACCTCTTGAAATCTCCACAATTCAGGATGGGGATGAAGGTGGACGTTGTGAATAGAGGTCTTATCTGCCGATAGGCAGGCTTTGCCATTATTGGAGTAAAACCCCCTGATGTTCAGGGCTAGAGCTCGAGAAGGCTTATGCGGTATATATCTTTAGCTTCAATTCGTATTATATGTTTCACGTGAAACATATTATATATATTGAGCTTATCGTGGTTAGCAATGTTTCACGTTTTACATGACATACACTTATGGTCTTAGCTGATATAATATGTTTGCCGTGAAACATTATATAATAATTAAGCTTAAACAAGTCACAGATGTTTCACGTGAAACATCTGTGCTTATTTTATGATTCGGCAATCGGCAATTCGGCAATATAATCTGCCGGATGATATTCAGAATAGCGGTATTATTCGGTAACTATATGTTTGCCGGCAAACACCTTTTGTATTATGAGATTATAGAAGCTAGCGATGTTTCACGTGAAACATATAATACATGTTGAGCTTATCCCGGTTGGCAATGTTTCACGTTTTACATGAGATGTATTTTTAGCTTCAATTCATACATTATGTTTCACGTGAAACATAATGATTAGCTTAAAACATTTAAAATCCGCTTTTTATTCGGTTTTTATGGATTTATCTTTGAAAATACTAATGTTTCACACTTTGTATAATGTTTCACACCGAATAGAGTGTATCGTCAAGTCAGTTGATGCTTAATATTCTTACAACAATATTATGATTCGCTATTTAGACATCAAGTCCAATTTCTTCTTTGAGGCGATAACCGAAGGCCTCAGCTAAATGGTCTTGGGTCACTTTTTCAGAGTTTTCCAGATCGGCAATAGTTTGAGCAACTTTGAGTATGCGGAAGTAGCCACGAGCAGAAACAAATTTCTTATCAAAAACTTCATCTAAAAATCTTTCAGCTTCTTTATTAAACTGAATTAGTTGGTCGCAATCCTTGGATGACATTTCGGCATTGATAAAGATTTTTTTGCCGGCTAGTCTAGTTGTTTGTTTCTGGCGAGCTAGAACAATTTTGTTTAGAATATTTTTTTCTTCTTGGTAATCAATAGTTGTTTTACGCAGATGCTCTATTTTAACTCGTGGGACTTCTATCTGAATATCAATCCTATCTAATAGTGGTCCGGAAATTTTCTTTTGATAACGCAAAACTTCGTGAGCGCCACAACGACAATCTTTCTCTGGATCGTTGTAGTATCCGCAGGGACAAGGGTTCATGGCGGCTACCAACATAAACTTTGCCGGAAAGACGACGTTGCCTTTGGCGCGCGAAACTAATACCCGCCCGTTTTCTAATGGTTGCCGCAAAGCTTCTAAAATATCACGACGAAACTCTGGCAGTTCATCAAGAAATAAAATACCACGATGAGCTAAACTAATTTCACCGGGTTTGGGATTTTGTCCGCCGCCAACGATAGCCGCCGATGAAGCTGTTTGATGTGGGGAGCGGAATGGGCGAGAGCTTAAGAATGGTTTGTCTCCCAAAAGGCCAGCGGCGCTATAAATTTGCGTGACCTCAATAGCTTCATTCAAAGTCATTGGTGGCAAAATTGAATTTATAGCTTGAGCTAACATGCTTTTACCGGTTCCGGGAGAGCCGCTCATCAAAAGATTGTGTCCGCCAGCGGCGGCAATCATCAACGCTCTTTTGGCATGGGCTTGTCCTTTTATTTCGGAGAGTCTCACAAAATTGGCTGTGGAAAACTGTGGATTATCGGTGGATATCTCAGTTGGCGTTTGTGGCGAAATCTTGTTCCTGCCTTCCAGATGATCAATAATTTGGCCTAAATTAGAGGCGGGAATCACTTTTAGGCCGGGTACGATGGCTGCCTCCGATGCGTTTTGTTCTGGTAGTATCAGATAGCGATATTTTAGTCTGGCGGCGAGTCGAGCAATGTTTAAAGCTCCGTTTATGGGTCGCAATTTTCCTTCTAAAGATAATTCGCCGGCAAAGATTTTATCTTTGGCATCAAATTCTTTAATTTGCCCACTAGCTAATAAATAGCCGATGGCAATAGCTAAATCATATTGAGAGCCGGTCTTTTTGATATCTGCTGGAGCAAGATTGACGACGATTTTTCTATTTTCTCTCGTTGGCGGTTTGACGCCGACGTTTTTCAAAGCCGAGTTAACTCTTTCTTTGGCTTCGGACAGAGCTTTGTCAGCTAAGCCGACAATAGTAAAGCTATGAAGACCGACGTTGATGTCGGTTTCTACCTCAATAAGTTTGGCGTCAACACCCTCCAATTCGGCAGAATATATTTTAGATACATTAGACATTTCATAGCATACTAATCAATGGCAAAATAAAAAGCAATCCCGTTGGGGATTGCTTTGGAGAAATATTTATAAGAGTTGTTTAGTCCTTTTTACATTCTTGACAGAATTCAGATTCCGGATCAACTTCTAAAATATCTTTACTGATTTCTTTTCTGCAATTTTCACAGGTACCGTAGGAGCCGTCTTTGATTTTATCCAGAGATTTTTCTACCGCTGACAATCTTTTTTTCAAAACATCTTTTATTCCCAACTCGTTACCTAGCTCTTCAGTTTCATCGGTTTCAGTATCAAAAGAATCAACATCGCTACCCATTTCTGGCGTGCTTTTCATACTCCTCAACTCGTCAGAAATTTCATTTAATAACTCTTTTAATCTTTCCTCGGATTTTTTAATAAACTGCGTATCTAGCGCCATAGTTTTAATTATTGTTTAAGTTAATTTAATCTTAAGCTTATATTTTTTGACGTTGAGAATCAAGATTTACAGACCGAGTAGAGTTAGAGCGGCTTTAAGTCCGTTATAAGAAGTGGAGAGTATTAAGTAATCGTTGAAATACCCGTAATTAAAAGCCGCGCCAGGCCTTTCGCCTAAAGCGTACCTAGTGTCATAAAAGCCCACCTTACCATCTTTAAATAGTGAGAGTTCGCCACTCGGGTTTATATATAATGAAGCAAGATTGGTTGCTTCCAGTTTAGAGATCTCGTTCTTTAATTCATTACTGTCTATTCCTGATTTTATCTTGGCAATATAACCTGGCCATACGCCTCGCGTGTCATAGTGCAAGAACGCGGTGAAGTCTGAATCTAACAAGCCATTTAGCTTACTGCTATCTAGACTGGGTACGAGTTGAGATATGTAAGTTGCGAATGATATTTGGTTGGCTTGATCATCCAGTATGGCGAGCTCTTTGATCGCGCCCTCGGTTAATGGCTGAAGTGATTCGGTTTGTAGAGCAAAGGATATTTCTGACAGATCAACATTGGTAAGTCTGACAGCTTGGGAAACAGCCGGGCTTAGTATGAAATATGACTGGTGTGGTTTGGCGATAACTGTTGTTGGCGGATTTTCTTCGGCTTCCGAATCGGTCGGTTGTTCAGATGGGGTTAATAGAGGATAAACGACAAAATAACCAATTACTGCCAAGACGGCGATTATAATAATGCTAACGATAACATAATACCAAGCTTTGGCTTTTGGCGGCTCTTCTTCAATTACTGCGCTAGGCATCTGAACAGTTGTTGATGATTCTAGCGAGGCAGATTCTTTGTTATCGCTAGGGGACATAACTTCATTAGCTTCGGTTCTGAGATCGCTGTTCATAGTTCTGATTTTAAAGTCTTCTTCAGCTTTATGTATTGTCGGCGTTGGAGATGGCGGCGGAACTGGTTGCGGTTTTGGTGGTGGCGGAGGAGTCGGCTTGAATGGTTGCTGAGGTGGTCGGGGTATTGGCGGCGTTGGATCAATGCGCACCGGCCGCGTATCATTATTGGTATTTTCTGAACTATTAGTATTAATTTTTATTTCGTCTGCCATATTTTTAGTATATTAGTACAAATGCGACCTATGGGTTTTAACTCTTTTAGTTTAGCACAATACTTTATCTTGGTGAGTGTGGATAATGAAATAACGATTTAAATTTCTTTTCAATAAAACACCCCCTTAAGGGGGTGTTTTATTATTCCAAACCTTTTAAACTCAATCCGATTCGTCCTCCCGGCTCCACTTTTACAACTCTGGCTTTAACAGAATCGCCCAAATTTACAACTTCTTCAACTTTTTTAACAAAGCCATTTTTCAATTCAGAAATATGGATCATACCATCTCGTCCCGGTCCGAATTCCAGAATAGCTCCGAATTCAAGAACTTTTACAATTTTTCCTTCAACAATATCACCAACTTGATATTCTTTGACGATACTTTCAATTTCTTTATAGGCAGCTTCGGCGCTGGACTTATCTGGTCCGGCAACAAACACTCTGCCGTCTTGTTCCACGTCTATGGTCAATGCTCCGGTTTTTTCAATAATGCCATTGATGGTTTTTCCGCCCGGACCGATAATCTCACCTATTTTTGAAGGATTTATTTGCATGCTAAGCACTTTCGGAGCATAAATAGAGGTTTCTTTCCTTGGTTCAGAGATGGAATCTTTCATAACCTTAAGAATTTCTAGGCGCGCTTTTTTGGCTTGAGCCAAGCCATCAATTAACATTTTATTGGTTAGGCCGTCAATTTTAACATCCATTTGAATTGCTCTGACGCCGTCAGTAGTGCCAGCTACTTTGAAATCCATATCTCCATAATGATCCTCGGGCCCTTGAATGTCGGTTAAAACTTTATATTCACCATTTTTACCAGTCATTAATCCCATAGCAATACCGGCTACCGGCTTAATAATCGGTACACCCGCGTCCATTAATGACAGGCAGGCGCCGCAAACAGTAGCCATAGACGAAGAACCGTTTGATGAGACAATCTCTGAAACCACGCGAATGGTATAGGGAAATTGCTCTTGAGGGGGTATGATGTTGCGCACCGCTTTCTCTGCTAGAGCGCCGTGACCTATTTCTCTACGTCCTGGATTGCCTACGCGACCGACTTCGCCAACGGAATATGGCGGAAAGTTATAGTGCAGCATAAAACGTTTTTTGCCGGAGAACTTTAAGCTTTCTATTAACTGTTCGGATCCTGGCGGAGCTATGGTTGTTATTGCCAGAGCTTGTGTATTGCCGCGAACAAACAACGCTGAGCCATGGGTTCTCTTAAGAATGGATGTCTCGGCGTGCAGTTCTCTAATCTCATCTAATTTGCGGCCGTCAGGTCGTTCGTTAGCGGTTAATATTTTGTGATGGACCAAGTCATCCAGTTCGGTTTCAAATATACGCTCTGCTGAACCGATAGTTTTTTCGTCGTAATTTTGTTCCAACAGATGACCCGCTAATTTTTCCTTAAGATCTCTTAAACTACTCTCTCGTTGCATTTTGTCTTTGCGGTACATAGCTTTCTCTAGTTGGCTATCTTTATTTAGAAAATCTTTGACTACTTTGGCCAAAGTAATGTCGGTTTCGGCTAGATGAACAACGACTTTAGGTTTGCCGACCTCTTTTACTATTTTATTAATCCAGTCAACGATTTTGGTGATTTCTTTTTGGGCAACATCATAAGCTTTCGCTACGCTTTCATCATCGGCATCTATGCCCTCCAATTCAATCATGTTTATTCTGTCAGTAGTTCCAGCCACAAAACTTAAGAAACCTTTATTAGCTGGCCAAGATTTTTCAATTTCTGAACCAGTCGGATTGATAACGAGTTTTTTGCCGTCATGAAACAATTTAACGGCGGCCACCGGACCATTCCATGGTATCTCGGAAATAGCTAAAGCGGCCGAGGCTGTTACTAAAGCTACAAAATCCGGATCATTTTCTCTATCCACCTCCAATATGGTAATTACTAATTGGACTTCTCTGCGCAAGCGGTGATCAAAAAGAGGTCTGACGCTACGGTCAATTATGCGGCCGGAAAGGATGGCTTCTTCTGACGGCCTACCTTCACGCCTAAGGAAGCGGCTACCCATAATTTTGCCACCGGCATAAAACCTTTCTTCATAATCAACTACCAATGGAAAATAATCGGCATCTTTTTCTCGTTCGCTCATAACTACTGTCGCCAAGACGGTTGTG
>JAUYMR010000025.1 GCA_030698695.1 bacterium
CACAATTGTAGTCGTGAATAGTTATTATTAGCGCAATTTTTATTTGACGCTGAATGTGTTGCTTATTTTATCTAGTCCATAGATTGGGTTGAGTCGTAATGTTCTGATATAATTTTAATCATGCGAGTATCTAAATGGAAATCTGAAAAATTTAAAAAGCGAAACGGTAGTTATACGGATTTGCCACAAGTTGAGCCAATTTATCTAACGGAGGGCGGCTTTAAACTTCTAAAAAGAAAATTAGAACAACTCAAAAATGTTTTGCCGGAACGAATTGCCGAAACTGCCAGAACGGCGGCTTTTGGCGATCGGTCTGATAACGCCGAATATAAAGCGGCCAAGGGAATTTTGCGACGCACGAACTATCAAATTATAGAAATCCAGGAACAGATTAAGAGGGTGGTAGTTATTAAAAAAGATTCCAATATTTTCGGTAAAGTTCAACTTGGCTCCACGGTTATTATTGAAAACGATGGCGTGCGACAGACTTATCAAATTCTTGGCCCTCAAGAAACCAATCCATCTAAGGGATCTATTTCGTATCAGTCGCCCCTCGGGGCTGCTCTTATGAATCATAAACAAGATGATGTTGTTATGATTCATTTGCCCATTGACGGAGGGGCTGTTAGAAAATATCGTATTCTTAAAATAATAGAGGATAATAACTAAACAAAGCCATAAATGAACAATCAAACCGAAAATAAATTAATATTCAGTCCATCGCTTTTTTTCAAACACGCGACTTGCCCGCATTGGATTTGGCATGATTTATATAGCGACGAGAAAAACAAAGCCGAGGAGCCAGAGCTGGTTTCTAAAGTTCGCGAACAGGGCGTTGTCCATGAAGATGAATATGTTAAAGGCCTAGAACATGAAACTGTAGCCGAAGAAGATTTAGATGAGGCGTTTGGACATACTCTAAAGTTGATGAGATCGGGGACTGAGCTGATTTATCAAGGAGTTATTCAATATGAAGATGGGGGCGTTACTTATCGCGGGCGACCAGACTTGTTGGAGAGAAAAGGCGGCAAATCTGAGTTCGGTGGCTATTATTATAGTCCCGTAGACATAAAATCGTCCAAAGATATTAAAAAAGAACAAAAATATCAACTGGTTTTATATGGGTTGATTCTTGAAAAGCTTCAGGGGCGATATCCCGATGAAGTGTCAATAATCAATAAAGAGCATAAGCGATATGATTTATTGCAAGACGAAGGAGATATAACCAAAACCAAATTATTGATGGACGTCATTTTGTCTATTATGAAAGGCGGCAAGCCGCCGTTAAGACTGTCTTCAAGCTGTAAAAATAGTCCGTGGTTTGATATGTGCGTTAGTGAAGCGGAGGAAAAAGACGATATCGCTCTTATCTATAAATTAGATGCTCGTTCTCATATTAAATTGAGAGAGGTGGGTATTAATACTATCCACGACATGGCTAAAGCCAATATTGACGACTTGCCCAAAATTCCCTACGTCTCGTCAGAAAAATTAGACAAGGTTAAATTACAGGCTCAATCTCTGATTGATAAAGAAGTTAAATGGTTTGGCGATCTAGATATTCCGATCGCGCCTCTGAAGATTTATTTTGATATTGAAGGCGATCCATTGCTTCAGACTGAATATCTTTTTGGACTTTGGGTGGTCGGCGATCCCGATAAAAAATACGCTAAAGGCAATAATGTAGTTTTTGACGATAAAGAAAAGAAATACTTTATTTATTTTTTGGCAAAAAAATCCGAAGATGAAGCGATTATGTGGCAAGAATTTTTAGATTGGCTTAAAATCCTCCCCGACAATTATATTGTTTATCACTATGCCGATTACGAGCGATCAAGGACTATCTCAATGGCTGGCAAATATGGCACTTCGCCGGCGTTTGAGATGTTCCATACAAAACTTTTTGATTTAATGAAAACAGTCCAATCGTCGGTAATTTTCCCGCTATACTTTTATTCAATAAAAGATATTGCTAAATTTTTAGATTTCAAATGGCGTCATAAAAAAGCCGGAGGCGGCCAAAGTATTTTTTGGTATGAAACTTGGTTAGAGACCGGCGATAAGGATATTTTACAAGATATAGTTGACTATAACGAAGATGACGTGAGAGCTACTGAGTTTTTGCATCAATGGTTGATCAATAAAAAATAATGATATGAAATTTTTTAAGAGTGGCGTGTCTGACACGGGCTTGTATTGCCTAGAAAACTGTGTTATAGTGTTCTGGTATCAAAGATACAGAGACACAGTCGAAGTTTCAAATAAAAAATAATTTTCTATGACAGGAACAATTAAAACTCTTACAGATAGAGGATTTGGATTTATAGCTCGCGAAGGCGAGGCTAAAGACCTTTTCTTTCATTCTAAAGAATTAGTTGGCGTCACATTTGATGAACTCAAAGTTGGCGACAATGTTTCTTTTGAGGTTGTTGATGGCGAAAAAGGTCCATCTGCCACAAAAGTATCCCGCGTTTAGTCGCGTAAAAAATATCCCTCGCGCGTTAACCGATTTCTTGATTTTTCGAGACAGTCGGTAATACCCGGGGGTATTTTTTATAATAAATAGTAAAATATAATTGATCTGCTAAAATAATAATTATGCCGCTAGCCAAACAAAAAACTATAAATATTTTAAAAAACACTTATTGTCGTTTACGGCCATCAAAAATATCCGGCGTAGGCGTTTTTGCTATTAGAGATATTCCACCCGAAACCAATTTGTTTAGGGGGCAGAATAATGAGCGTTGGCAAACTTTTAAGATGTCGGAGTTGGAGATATTGGATAAGGATGTCTTAAAAATGATAGACGATTTTTTTGTTATAGAAAAAGACGGCACCGTCAGAATTCCTAAATCCGGCCTTAATGGCGTTGACGTGTCGTTCTATGTAAATCATTCCGAAAAACCCAATGCCAAGACGATTGATGGGGGATTTAGTTTTAAATCCTTAAGAAAAATCAACAAAGGAGAAGAAATAACCGCATCATATGCCGCTTACGATTATAAATATAAAAATAAGAAATAGTGTATAATAATAAAATTAAGTCGTTAATTTAATATATCTAATATATGGAAGCTCCAATCAATACGGTAATCAGTTCTTGGATAGCAGGTCCGACTTTATTCATTACTGTTATTTTTATTATTTGGAGTCTGATTTGGAAGGGTGTGGCTTTATGGTCTGCCGCCAGACGCATGCAAAAAACCTGGTTTATCGTTTTGCTTCTAGTTAATACAGGGGGCATCCTAGAAATGATTTATATATTTTTCGTGGCTCCCAAACAGGGACAGAAATAGTATATTGCCAAAAAGATAAAATAGGTGTATAATAATAAACTATGAATAATGAAAATCTTAACAAAAAGGATATTTATGATCGCAAGAGAGGGGGCGAACTAAGGGCCAGACAGCGCAGCCAAAATTTCAATTTATTCAAAAGATTGGTTTTGTGGGTAGGCGTTATGGTTGTGGTGGTTTTTGCCGTATGGGGCCTGACTCAGTATTTCGTTAATCTGCCGGCGCCCCAGACTGCTTTATTGATAGATGCCATTTCTGCTAATGATTGGGTTGATGGTAACAAAGAATCTAAAACAATTCTAGTAGAATATAGCGATTTTCAGTGTCCGGCTTGCGGAGCATATTATCCGTTTGTAGAAAGATTGATTGAAGAATACGGAGACAATTTTCAATTCGTATACAGACATTTCCCCCTGCCCCAACATGCCAACGCTAAACCAGCGGCTTATGCGGCTGAAGCGGCTGGCCGACAGGGTAAGTTTTGGGAAATGTATAGTTTGATTTTTGAAAGTCAATCCAATTGGTCAAATTCTAAAAATATTGAACAAATTCTTATCGGTTTTGCCGGCTCTTTGGAATTAGATTTGAATCAATTTACTGAGGATTATAAATCTGAAGCGATTAAAATTAAGGTTGAACAGGATTATCAAAGCGGTCTTATGGCCAGAGTTAACTCTACGCCAACCTTTTTTCTCAATGGCAAGCAAGTACAGCCCAGAAGTTTTGATGAATTTGTAAATCTTATTGAACAAGCTAATGCCGCAAGTCTCTAAGTGGTTATTGGTTACTTTTATAGTTTTTAGTTTTCTGGGATTTCTGGATGCCACTTTTTTGACTATTCAGCATTATCAGCAGGGAATTGCGCCTTGTTATGTTTTCACTGGTTGTGACGAGGTTTTATATAGCGAATATTCTACTATAATTGGCGTGCCAGTTGCTCTTCTTGGAGCGATTTATTACTTGTTTATATTGATAACATCTATTTTTTATTTTGACACCGGCCGTAGCTTTGCTCTAAAAATTATGGCTTATGTGCCGATTCTTGGATTTTTAGCATCATTGGGGTTTGTCTATCTACAGCTCTTTGTCATCCAAGCCATATGTTTTTATTGCATGCTTTCAGCAACGCTTTCCACATTATTATTTATTCTGGGGATTCTTTTTATGTTAAAATTGAAACGTGTTGAGGCGGACTAAGTTTAAATTAATTAAAAATTTTAAAAATATAAGATTAAGAAAATGAATAGAATGGCCATTCGCGTATTGCGCGTCGGTTTGGCAATCACATTTTGGTGGATTGGGTTTTTGATTCTGAGGCAACCAGAAGTTTGGGGAGGCTACCTAAGCCCCTGGGTGGTTAATTTACTGCCCGTTTCCGTTGTGGGGATTATGATTATAACTGGCATATTAGATATAATCATAGGCGTGGCTTTGTTGATTAATCCATTGACGCGGCTGGCGGCTTTAGTCGGCTCTTTGCATATCGTAGTTGTTTTAATCACTAGCGGCATTACCGATATTACAGTAAGGGATGTTGGTTTGTTGGCCGGATTGATGGCGCTAGCAATAAATTTCTGGCCCAATTCTTTGAGTAAGTCGTCTAATAATTAAAATCAATAATTATGAACAAAACAATCACGGCATTAGTAATTATTATTATTTTGGTCGGTGGATATTTTTTATTGAACAATAATCAACAGTCGGCCCCAATTTCTGAAAATTCATTGGAGGGCTTGCCGGTGGATACTTCGTTAAAGATTTTATATACCGATGCCGGTTACGAGCCCAATGAGTTGCGCGTCACAGTCGGCGCGTCGGTAGTTTTTGAAAATCAAAGCTCTTTGTCCATGTGGACGGCATCAGCCGCCCATCCCACGCATCGCGTTTATCCCACGGCTGGCGGCTGTATTGGAAGTACTTTTGATTCCTGCGCCGGCATTCAGCCGGGACAATCGTGGTCGTTTATTTTTGACCAAATAGGCATTTGGGGTTACCATAATCATCTTAGGCCCAATTACACCGGGACTATTATAGTGGAATAAATTTATCATATGAAAAAGAAATTACGCATAGCGCAAATAGCGCCGCTTTGGGTACCGGTACCGCCGCGCACATATGGCGGCATTGAATTGATGACTAATAATTTAATTTTAGGATTGCAAAAGCGTGGCCACGACGTTACTTTGTTCGCTTCGGGAGATTCAACGGTTGATACAAAATTGCGCGCGCCGATAGATAAAGCGTTGTGGTTACAGAAAGATATAAGAAATCCACACGCGGCGATAATTAAAATGTTGCATATGATAAAATCCGAGACAAAATCATTTGATATCATACATAACCATTTTAATTTTTTTATGTTCCCGTTGGCGATGATACCCGACATGTCGCCCATGTTGACTTCTATACGTAGCCCATTGGATGAGATGTACGCGGAAACAATTAAATTGTTTCCGCAAATTCATTTCAGTGTTTTGTCTAATGATGCGCGTCAGGCCGCGGCGGAGTTTGGTGTCAATGTAAGAGACATTGTTTATAATGGTATTGAAGTGAAAAGATATAGTTTTAATGATCAGCCACAAGATTATTTGCTTTATCTTGGGAGAGTTAATCGTCAGAAAGGAATTTTAACTGCTTTGAGAGTAGCCAAAAGAGCAGGTCTAAGATTGATAGTCGCGGGCAATATTGTCGGAGCTGCTGAGTGGACATATTTTATGCAGGAAGTTCAGCCGCAACTTGATGATGAACATGTTAAATTCGTTGGTCAGGTCAATTTTCAAGAAAAAATAGAACTCATGAAAAACGCCAAAGGATTCCTCTTCCCCATAGAGGGTCGAGAAGCCTTCGGGAATGTCATGATTGAATCCATGGCTTGTGGTACGCCAGTTGTTGCTTTTCGTCAAGGTTCTGTGCCCGAGGTTGTGGCCCACGGAAAGACAGGATTCGTGGTTGATAACGAAGAAGAAATGGTTGAGGCAGTTTTTAAAATAGATGAGATAGATAGAAAAACTTGTCGCAAGCGCGTGGAAGATTGCTTTACAGTGGATGGCATGGTTGATGGTTATGAAAAAATTTACCAGAAAATATTGGAATAGAGAGCGGCATGGTGTAAAATATAATAGATGGCGTACGAAAGATTAAAATCTGAATTGCGACAAGATTCTGTTTCTGGCGAATGGGTTCTCATTGCCGCCGCTAGAGGAGGGCGTCCGCGAATAAAGCAAACAACTATTAAGAAGGGGGAGCCAAAAAGGGATTGCCCCTTTGAAAATCCTCAGGCCGCAGGCAACTCAGATCCCTTAGTTTGGTTTACTAAACCAAACAATAAAAAAAACGATCAAAAAAGTTTGAACGATTGGTTTATTCAGGTTATACCCAATAAATACCCAGCTGTTTTTGATCATAAAGCCAAATGCCCCCAGATGATATCTAAATATATGATGTCGTCTATTGAGGGTCGTGGCTTACATGAAGTAGTGATTACTCGTGATCATAATAGGAGTATTGGTCAGATGTCTCAAGGTGAAATTAGGCTGATTATTAAGGCTTATTTAGCCAGATATAATGTTATGAGTGGCGACGACTGCACTCATTATATACATATTTTTCACAATCATAAACGTGAGGCGGGGGCATCCATAGCTCATCCTCATTCACAAATTATTTCTTTGCCCATAGTTCCTCCGGATATTCATCATAGCATTGAGGGCTCAAGAAGATATTTTAAAAAACACCATTCTTGTATTCACTGTGCCATGATTTCTTGGGAGCGATCACAGAAAATACGAGTTATAGCCGAAAATAAAGATTTTGTGGCCATGGCTCCATATGCTTCTAAAGTATCTTTTGAGGCGCGTATCTATCCCAAAAAACACAGCGCCTATTTTGAGAAAATATCAGATGTTAGTCAATATTCTTTAGCCGAAATAATGTCTTGGGTATTCGGGGCTCTTTTTAAAAAATTAAACGACCCAGCTTATAATTTTTTTATTCATACCGCTCCGGTAGCCGATGACCATAGCAAGCATTATCATTGGCATATGGAAATTTTACCGGCTACCGCCCATTTAGCCGGACTAGAATTGGGAACTGGGATAGATGTCGTAACTGTTCCGCCAGAAGAGGCCGCTCTTATATTAAAAAAGAAAATATAATGAAACATAAGAAATTACGCATAGCGCAAGTTTCACCGCTGTGGTATCGAGTGCCACCAAAGGGCTATGGGGGAACTGAATTGATAGTATCTCGCATTACCGAAGAATTAATCAAGCGTGGTCATGAAGTTACTCTTTTCGCGTCCGGAGATTCTAAAACTAGGGGTAAATTGGTTTCTGTGGTTGAGAGCAATTTATTTGAATTGGGAGTGCCGTGGTTATACGGCACGCAGAACATTGTTAATCTTATGGATGCCTATTCGTATTATAGAAAGTTTGATATTATTCATACTCATATTGATGTTCATGATGTAGTTGTTAGGCATTATAATCTTCAGACCCCCAGTGTCGCCACTTTACACAATCCTTTTTGGCCGAATCCTAACGATATTAAAAAGGGGAAGCGTTGGCATACTTTTAATGGGCGCGTAATGTTATACGATCGTTCACCGCGACTGCCATATGTTGCTATTAGTAATAGTTATCGTAAATTATGTCCAGCGAAAATTAATTTCGCCGCGGTTATTCATCATGGTATTGATATAAAGAAGTTTAGCTTTAATCCCACGGGTAGTGATAAATTTGTCTGGTTAGGCAGAATTAGTCCAGCTAAGGGAGTTCATATCGTGGCCAAAATGGCCAATAAGCTCGGCCTTAAGTTGCTTATTGCCGGCAAGATAGTTAATCCAGAAGCTGAAAATTTTTTCAAAACCGACATTAGGCCGCATCTAAATAGAAGAGTTAAATTTATCGGTGAAATAAAAAGCGACAAAGAAAAATCTCAATTTTTTGGAGACGCTAAAGCGTTTCTATATCCACTGCAGTGGCAAGAGCCATTTGGGATTACTATGATTGAATCCCAGGCTTGCGGCACGCCAGTGATCGCGCTTAAAAAGGGGTCAGTGCCGGAAATAGTGAAACATAAAAAAACTGGTTTTGTTGTTGATACGCTTGATGAATTCAAAGAATCAATAAAAAATATTGATATTATTGATCGTCGGTCATGCAGACAATGGGCGGAAGATAAATTTACTATCAAAAATATGGTTGATAAGTACGAAGCTGTATACTACGATCTAATAAAAAGATGGCCTCAAATAATAAAAAATTAAGAATAGCAGCATTTGATACTACTTGGGCGCCGTTCCCTTTGCCAGGCGATTTCCCTCGTCCATTGGCGCCATTAATTATTGCTCTTGATATTGCCGAAGGTTTGGCCAAGAAGGGTCACGATGTTTCGTTTTTCGGTCCTAAGGGCTCTTACTCGAATAATTTTCGAGCGGTTGCGTTAGATTTTGAACCATTATATAAAAACCCAATTTGGGAGATGGCTAACTTGCGTGGCACGGAAAGAGAAAAGATCGCTACTATTTTTGATCAATATGTTTTATCTAAAATATTTCAAGAGCATCAAAAAATTCCGTTTGATATAATTCATATTCATCCCGTTGATAGAGTTTTGCCGTTCGCGCCGCTATTTTCAGATACCCCCATAGTTTCCACCTTGCACGATCCCATCTATGACTGGCGTGGAGAAATATTTAAAATGCTTTCTGCGACTAATATGCATCTGATATCTATCAGTGATGCCCAGCGAAAACCGGCACCGAGCTTAAATTATGCAGCCACTGTTTATAACGGTATCAGAATTGATCAATTTTCTTTTAGCGATAAAATAGGTGACTATCTATTTTTTGCCGGTCGCCTACAAGAAAATAAGGGCGTATACGAAGCCATACAAGTTGCTAAAATGACCAATTCTAAATTATTAATAGCCGGCTCCCCAAACGAAGGTAAATATTGGGAAGAAAAAATAAAGCCCAATCTTAACGACGACATACAATACCTGGGCCTGGTGCCATATGAAAAATTGGCTGATTATTATAAAAATGCCAAAGCGGTTTTATTCCCTATTTTGTGGGAAGAGCCATTTGGTTTGGTTATGACGGAATCTATGGCTTGCGGTACGCCAGTTGTGGCCTTCCGTCGTGGATCAGTTCCCGAAGTGATTATTGACGGTAAAACGGGATTTATTGTAGACAATGTGGCGGAAATGGTCAAAGCAGTCAAGAAAATAGATACCATCAATAGACAAGATTGTCGTGATCACGTAGAAAAGAACTTCAGTATCAAAAATATGGTTGACGGTTATGAGAAGTTATTCCTTAAATTAGCCAAAGGGAAATCTAATTCTTAGTAAAGAAGGTTTGTTTGACTATGTTGTAGGTGTCTGAAGATATTCTATCCAGAACAGACGGGCGGAAAAGCTGGCGATTAAGATATAGATATATCAATATAGCTAGTGGCAATAGAGTGAGTACCGGATTTATAAATAAGCCAGCAAAAATAATAAACCCATATATCCAGATAGCCCAACGTTCGCGCTTGATCAGGCCGTAAGAAATAGCTATGGCGGCGATACCAGTTGAAAAACGCAAAAAATACAGAAATAAAGACTTAGAGACCGGATCTACAATATCAGCAAAAGAGCTTCCAATAATACTTAGGCCGCCGATTAACATAAAAGCTGAAATAAGATTAACTGGTAGGGGCAATCCTTGTCCAAGTAAAGTAACGTGAAGTTCTTTGGCTATTTTTTCTGTTTCTTCTTTGACTTTGTTTTCCGCATTGCCAGAAGCGATGTCGTCATTCATAATTAAATTATATTATCTTTGTTGATTATGGACAATATGAATTTAAATACAATTAAGGACAAGCTAACACAAGAGACTAATGTCGTTAAAAGAGCCATTCGTACCAGAGTACTTACTTATATAGCTGGAGGCTTGGGATTGGTCGCTGGTTTGGCTTGGAACGATGCCATTAGATCATTGATTGATTTTATTTTTCCAGATTTGGGCAACACAGTGACGGCCAAATTGATATACGCGGCCATCCTAACCCTCGCGGTAACAATTATTTTGGTTTATGTGGAAAAATTTATGCGCGGAGTATCTGACCAAGATAAAAAATAGCGCATCTTATCCACAGTTGACTTTTCTTTATATTCAAGGTTATAATCGGTGTTAGTTCATTCGTGGAAACCTAATTTCAGAGAGGAGCCCAGTTATGGGCAATGATGGTTTAGCAAAACTTGATAACTATCAAATGCAGAGATTGGTGGGTGGTGGAAAAATCAGGCAGGGGGGCTTGCCGTTGGATATTCGCAACGGCGAAATAGCCAGAGTTTCCGGTCCGGATAAAACTCAAGCGGTGGTTGAGGTCGGTAGTGTTTGGTGTGATTTTGAAAAGGGGAGGACAACCGCCACATTGCGCTTGATAGAAGAAATTTGATAAAGATAAGATTAGCGGCCAAAACGGGCCGCTTTTTGATTTTGGGAGATGTGTCATAATTAACTATATGAATCTTGCGGAAGAAATTGAACAATTGATTGATGGCGATGTTTTTGTTGATGATGAGACTCTGCAAAAATACAGTCGAGATGCTAGTTTATTTGTCGTGAAGCCACAATTAGTGATTTTTCCTAAAAATGTTGACGATATTAAAAAACTAGTACTCTTTGTCGGTAAAAATAAAGATAATTATACCAATCTTTCTTTAACAGCCAGATCAGCCGGTAGTGATATGACTGGAGGACCACTTAATGAGTCAATAGTTTTAGATTTTACTAAATATCTTAACAATCTCAAAGAAATCACTAATAACTATGCCGTGGTTGAGCCGGGAATGTTCTATCGTGATTTTGAAGTAGAAACATTAAAGCGTCACAGATTATTTCCATCGTATCCCGCATCTAGGGATATATGCGCTATGGGTGGAATTGTGGCCAATAATGCCGGAGGCGAAAAATCTTTGATTTATGGCAAAACTATAGATTATGTAGAAGAATTAAAAGTTATCTTAAATGACGGTCAGGAGTATAGTCTAAAAAATCTCACAGCTTTAGAATTGCAAGCCAAAATCAAACAAAACAATTTTGAGGGAAAGCTATATAGACAAATATATGATTTAATAGATAAAAATTATAATGACATTCAAAAGGTCAAACCGAGAGTTTCTAAAAATTCCAGTGGTTACTATTTATGGAGTGTTTGGGATAAAAATAATTTCAATTTAGCTAAATTAATAGTCGGCTCACAAGGAACATTGGGCATCATTACGGAAATCAAGCTCAGATTGACACCTAAAAGAGATTTTACTGGTTTGGGTGTGGTATTTATGAAAGATTTAAAACATTTGGCGGAAGTGATTCGTAAAGTACTGCCGCTTAAGCCGTCTAGTTTTGAGTCTTTTGACGATCATACTCTCAAATTAGCTTTAAGATTTTTTCCAGGTTTTTTGAAAAGATTGGGCGCCAGAAATTTAATAAGCTTGGGTTGGCGTTTTTTGCCAGATCTCTGGACCATCTTAACTTTCGGTATGCCTAAGTTAGTGCTTTTGGTGGAATTTGAAGAAGATGATCAAAATCGGGTTGATGTTAAACTATTATCTTTGAAAAACGCCCTAGTTGATACTGGCGCCAAAGTCAATTTGGCCATAAATAAAAAACAGGCCGATAAATATTGGACCATTCGCAGGGAAAGCTTTAACCTATTGAGGCATAAAATCAAAAATAGAAGAACCGCGCCGTTTATTGACGATATTATCGTAGAGCCGGAAAAGTTGTCAGAATTTTTGCCGAAACTTTATGATATTTTAGATCACTATCAGATTTTCTATACAATCGCCGGTCACATAGGTGATGGGAATTTCCATATCATTCCCTTGATGAATTTAGAGAATGAAAACGAACGCCGCAAAATATATCCGGCGGCCGATGAAGTCTATAAATTAGTTTTGTCTTATGGTGGTTCAATTTCAGCCGAGCATAATGATGGCTTGATACGCTCTCCGTATTTGGAACAAATGTTTGGCGAAAGAATATATAAACTTTTTGAGGAAACTAAGAAAGTTTTTGATCCGCAAAATATATTTAACCCGGGCAAAAAAGTTGGCGCTAGCGTGGAGTACGCGTTTAAGCATATACGAACAAAATGAAAAACGATCTTAAACAGCGAACGGCTCAAATCGTGACTGTTCTCAAAGAACTTTTTCCGAGGGCCAAAATCGCGCTTGATTATTCCAATAATTGGGAGCTTTTCGTGGCAGTGGTGTTGTCGGCGCAATGCACTGATAAAAAAGTTAATGAGGTGACGGCTAAACTCTTTAGGAAATACCGCATTCTGAAAGATTATATTAAAGCCAAGCCTAAAGAATTTGAGCAAGATATTCGTTCAACGGGTTTTTATCGCAATAAAGCCAAAAATATTTTAGCGGCGGCTGAAATAATCAAGAAAAAATATCACGGCCAATTGCCCAAAACCATGGTTGAAATGCTGGAATTGCCTGGCGTAGCGCGTAAAACGGCCAATGTCGTTTTGGGTAATGCTTATAGCGTGGTGGAGGGTATCGCGGTGGATACTCATGTGATACGTTTGGCGTATAAACTGGGTTTGACTAAACATACCGATCCTAATAAGATTGAGAAGGATTTGATGGCGATTTTGCCCAAGAAAGAATGGTTTGGATTTACTTATCGCCTGATAGATTACGGACGGAAATATTGTCCCGCGAGGCATAATGATCATACTAAGTGTCCGTTGAAGAAATATTACGTACAATGATTTATGATTCAAGATTCATGATTTATGAATATCAATACATATGATAAACTACGATGATTTTAAAAAAGTAGAATTAAAAGTGGCTAAGATTTTATCAGCCGAGCGAGTGGAGGGTTCGGAAAAATTACTTAAGTTGCAAGTGGATTTGGGCGAAAAAGATGAGACAAATCTGCCTGCCGGCAGGCAGGTAGTTGCTGGTATCGGGAAAGTTTATGCGCCAGAAAATTTAGTTGGGCGAGAGATTATTGTCGTGACCAATTTAGAGCCGCGATCATTGATGGGTTTGGAAAGCCAAGGAATGTTGCTGGCCGCCGATAGTCCCGACGGCCCAGTGTTTTTAATGCCAGAAAGGGAAGTTGCTTCGGGGGCGAATATTAAATAAAACAATAACCATGAAAGATGATGCATTATTCTGTGTAGGACAAAAAGCCTTCATTGAAAAAGATGGCAAAATTTTAGTACTTCACGATCCTTTAGAGGGATTAGATTTTCCTGGTGGTAAAATACAAGAAGGAGAAGCTAGGGATAGAGATGTGACTAGTTTGATTAATGCGCTCAAAAGAGAAGTCATGGAGGAAACAGGACTTACGATAGAAGTTTTTGATCCCTTCGCCGTCTGGTATTACGAATTTTCTAAAGCTAGTAGAAATTATGGGAAAGTGGTTTATCTAGTGGGGTTTAAATGCAAATATATTTCTGGAGAATTAAAATTGAGTGATGAACATGATAGTTTTCGTTGGGTGGATAGAAGTAATTATAAAGAGGTTGATGATGGTAGTGACTATTTAGGCGCATTAGAAAAATACTTCAAGTGATTTATGCCCAAAAAATCTACTTCGTGGGGCAGGGAACTAGTTTGGGGAGAATATCAAAAAGAGTTGATTTTGCCGAACATATTGCGCTTGTTGGAAATTAAAAATGACGAGACGATTTTAGATTTGGGTTGTGGATCGGGCTTATTTGCCAAAGAATTTGCCGCCAAGGGAGCAAGAGTTATCGGAGTAGATATTTCCGCATGGCTAATAGACTTGGCCAAACAATCCTCCATTAAAAACATGGAATTTTTTGTAGCGCCGGCGCATCAGCTTAATTTTATAAAAGATTCCAGCGTGGATAAGATAGTCGTCATTTTAGCTATTCAAAACATAGAAAACGTTTCCGAGGTTTTTCAAGAATGCCATCGGGTTTTGAAAAATAATGGTCGTTTGTTGATGGTTATGAGTCATCCGGCTTTCAGAGTACCTAAAGAAAGCTCTTGGGGTTGGGACGAGGCGAACAAAATTCAATACCGGAGAATAGATAATTATTTGTTGGAATCAAAAGTTAAAATTGAAATGCACCCCTCAATGGATTCGGAACAAACCGCTAGTAGCCATACTTGGACTTTTCATCGGCCGTTGCAATTTTATTTCAAAACTCTAAACAACAATGGGTTTAGTGTGGCTAGATTAGAGGAATGGAACTCACATAAACAGAGTGAGTCGGGTCCGCGCTCTGCCGCTGAAGATAAAGCCCGCAAAGCGATTCCAATGTTTTTGTTTATTGAAGCCAATAAAAACTAACTAAAAGTTGTTGACGATCAAATATGATAAAATGAAAATAATGAATTGGAAAACTTACGCGCACTTATTTTTAATACTCGTGATTTTTGCGTTGATGGCTATGGGCGTTCATTATCTTGGCGTTTTGTTTCCGCCCAATGTGCCGGCTGAAAATATTCATAATAAATTAAAATTACCACCGGGTTTTGAAATATCGGTCTTTGCCAAAAATCTGGATGGGGTTAGGGCGATGTTGTTTGATAGCTTCGGTAATATGTGGGTGAGTCGTACCGACGAGGGAATTGTGGATTTATTGGAAGTGGGCGGAGACGGGCGGATTGTTAGACAAACTAATATGTTCACCGGTTTAAATAAGCCTCACGGTCTAGCGATTAATCCATCCCAACCCTATGTTTTGTATATAGCCGAAAACGATAAAATTTCTCGCGTGCCGATTTATTCTGAAGGAGGATTGGAGAAGATTGTTGATTTGCCGGGTGATGGCAGGCATTTTACCCGCACTATTGGCTTTGGCCCAGACGACCGTTTGTACGTGTCTATTGGATCTTCTTGCGATGTTTGTGACGAGCAAGATGTCAATAGGGCGAAAATATTTTCTCTTAATGGCGATGGCGGCGATTTCAAAGAGTTTGCTCGCGGTTTGAGAAACTCGGTCTTTTTTACTTGGAGTTATGTTGATGGAAGAATGTGGGCGACTGAAATGGGGCGCGATTGGTTGGGTGATAGTCTTCCGCCGGATGAAATAAATATTATTGAAAAAGGACAAAATTATGGTTGGCCGGTTTGTTATGGCAAAAATGTCCACGATACTGATTTTGATAAAAATACATATATTCGCAATCCTTGTTCTGAGCCCCTGGAAAAACCTTCTTACATAGATATTCCAGCTCATTCAGCCCCGCTTGGGTTGGCATTTGTTCCGGAAGAGGGATGGCCGGAATCTTATTGGTATAATCTTTTTGTGGCCTATCATGGTTCATGGAATCGCAGTCAAGCTACTGGTTATAAGATTGTTAGAGCAAAACTGGACGAACGCGGTCAATTTTCCGGTTTTGAAGATTTTATTACCGGTTGGTTACAGCCAAACGGACAAATATTGGGCAGACCGGTTGATATATTGATTCAACCCGGTGGAATTATGTATATTTCCGATGATCATGCCGGCGCGATTTATAAAGTTGTTTATACGGGCATTGGAGATATTAAAAATTTTGGAGAATGTAGTTTGAAATATCCGATTATGGAATCTTATCCGAGTCAATGCCGCGTCCCCGATGGCCAAACTTTTACTGAAGATATCGGCAATGAATCGGAGAAAATGGATTTAATACGACTTGATTCTCCGCGCCCCAATCAAATTGTCCAAAGCCCGTTAAAAATTGCCGGACAAGCAAGAGGATATTGGTATTTTGAAGCCAGTTTCCCGATATATGTGGTTGATGCTAACGGCGGACAATTGGGCATCGGCGTAGCTCAAGCTCAGCCCGATTCTGTAACTGGCGAAGTTAATTGGATGACGGAAGAATTTGTCCCGTTTATGGCCGATATAACATTCACTGAGCCGACTACCGCGACGGGCGTTTTAATTCTCAGAAAGGACAATCCTTCCGGACTGCCGGAGTATGACGACGAGTTGGCGGTGCCGGTTTTATTTGGAAACTAAATAATATATATTACTATTATTATGAGAAAAGAATCCTAGACAACTAACGCCGCCGAGGGTCATGAAAGTAGAGAGGTGATAGAGGACCAATACGAAGCGCTTAAGAGCGTTTTGCGTGAACAGGCCGAAGTGATTAGAAAAGATGGTTTTGATGTAGATGACGATCTTAGAATCTCACCGACACAATTTAAAGACTTTCTGGGTGACGGGACCATTAAGCATGATAATAACGCGGTCGCGCAATTAGAAGGGAACGTTTTTAAACCGAAAGAAGAAGATCCCAATCATAAAGTATCGCACAAAGGGGGTGAGTTTTTGGAAATGGCTAAAACGATAATGTTCAATAGAGATTTATTTAATCAGAGATTGATAGCTCTTAGAACTTGTAAATACGATGATTACGTCAATGATGTGGATGAGGTTATTATTGATCGTCAAACTGGACAAGCTATGGCCGCTATTGATACAACTACGGATTTATCTTCAAAATTAAGAAACTCAAAAGTGTTAAGTAGAGTGGCTAACGGTTGTCGCGTGAAATATGGTTTAACTTTTAATCCGCATACAAAATCAGTTGGAAAGATAACCTATAACAAATTACCTCTATTTATAATTTCTTTATCACCGGATCAATTGGCGGATTTGGTAAAGCAATTAGTGAATGGATTCAGCGATGATGGGCGTAAAGATGTTGAGATTTTTTTACAAAAATCTTTAAGCTCTCAATCGAATCAAGCCGCTTCCATGGCCGGTGAAAATATGAAAAATGCCTATCTAAAGGCCGGTGCCATATTTAATAGTCTTGAGTAGTAAGCTATAATTATTATCATGAATATAAATACTAAGCATATTTCAGGATTTATAACCGTACCTATGGCTATAATTTTAGGAGCCATTATCATAGCTATCGCGGTTATTTATGTTTCCGGACCAAAAGATGTAGCTATTGATGATAGGCAAGTTGGTACGGCCAATGTTTTAGATAATCTGACGCCACTTACCCCAACTGATCATATTTGGGGCAATAATGGCGCGCTAATCAAAATCATAGAATTTTCTGATACGGAGTGTCCGTATTGTAAGCAGTTTCATTTCACGATGAAAAAAATAATGGAGGAATATGGGCCTACGGGACAAGTGGCCTGGATTTATCGTCATTGGCCCATAGATAGACATACCAAGGCGCGCAAAGAATCTCAGGCCTTAGAATGCGCCGCCGCTTTGGGTGGTAATGAAAAATTTTGGTCATATCTTGACAGACTATTTACCGTAACACCTTCCAATGATCAGCTAGACTTAAATGAGTTGCCGAATATAGCTGTTTATGTGGGTTTAAATAAATATCAGTTTGAAGAATGTTTAAATAGTTCTCAATATCTGGATGTCATAGATCGCAACTCTAAAGAAGCTCTTAAGCTCGGCGCGCGTGGCACGCCATTTAGTGTTTTGATTAATTCAGATGGACAGAAAGCTGTCATAGACGGAGCCTATCCTTATAGTTCTATTAAACAAATCGTGGAATCTTTATTAATTACTCAATAAATATGAACACCGCCAAATCTTCACCCAAAGACGTATTTCTTCACCTGCTGGCTATTATCGCGCTATACTTCAGCGCCGGCAGTTTTATCGCTTTAATATTTCAATATATTAATTTAGGGTATCCCGACTTAGTTTCATCTGATGGCTATTATGGTTTACAGTCCATCTATGCCGTTATGCGCTGGTCTATAGCGTCGTTGATAATAATTTTTCCGGTGTATTTATTTACCACGAGGGCATTGATAAATAGTTATAACAAAGAACCCGATAAGCGTGAACTGCGTATCCGTAAATGGCTGGTCTATTTTACCCTTTTCGTGGCGGCATTGATAATAATGGGCGATCTGGTCGCTTTGATATTTAACTTGCTCAATGGCGAGTTGACCGTGAGATTTCTATTGAAAATATTAACCATACTTTTCGTTGCCGGCGCGGTCTTCGGATATTATATTTACGATTTAAAGAATATCAAGCGCGACATTGCGAAATATTTGGTTTATGGAGTTATTATCACAGTCTTTATATCGGTTGTGATTGGTTTTTTCGTGGTGGGGTCTCCCACGGAAGAGCGATTGCGACGATATGATGATAGACGAGTACAGGATTTACAATTTATTCAAGGAGAGGTATTAAATTATTGGCTAAACAAAGAAAGATTGCCGACCAGCTTAGCGGATATCCAGGATAGTATTCGCGGCGTTGTTATGCCCAATGATCCGGCGACTAATGAAGAATATATTTATAAGATTAAAGATAATGAGAATCTGATTTTTGTTCTTTGTTCTGATTTTGATTTGCCCAGCCTGCGAGATGACGAGGCTCTAAAAATTTATCCGGATCGTTTGGCTGGCAACTGGCGCCATGATAGTGGCATGATTTGCTTTGAAAGAGTGATAGATAAAGATTTTTATCGTCCCAAGTCAGAAATAATCCCTCAAATCCCGGCAAAATTATAAACATCGGTATATTGTTAAATAGCCGGATGTTGTTATAATTAATATAAGCAAGCATGTCGGCCTGCTGAATACAATTAAAATAAAATATGTTTAAAAATATTTTAACAACAACACTTTCATTATTATTAATACTACCCGTCGGAGCTCAAATCAGCACTACCAATAGCGCTGATGCTAATTCTGCTGATGATCAGCAAAAATCCTCAGAAATGATTAGAGTGAAAACTCTTGACGGAGTGCGAGAAGTTAGGGTAATGACCCAAGAAACCAAAGAACAATTTAAGCAATCTTTGGAGGAAGCTCGTTCAAAGGTCAGAGATAGGGTTGAGGCTGAAAAAACTCAATTGAAAGATAGATTGCAATTAATTAAAGACGAGAATAAAAGGCAGGTGGTTGAAAAGATAAATATGAGCTTGGCGGAATTAAACGATCGCTATACTCAAAAATTAGTCAGTTTTTTGGATAGATTGGAAAATTTATTGAGCAGAATTGAGGAGCGTGTCGTTGGCGCTGTTAGCCGCAATTTAGATGTCGCTAGTGCTCAATCAGTTATTAACGATGCCAGAGCTAGTATTGCTGCCAGCAGAGAATTGGTTAAGGCCCAAGCCGAGAGGGTATACGTCATTGATATTACTAACGAGATATCGTTGAGAGTCGATGTCTATAATGCTCGTCAGGTATTGCATAGCGATTTAACTAAAGCCAAG